>LR733345.1:809830-1112346 GCA_902506225.1 Enhydrobacter sp. 8BJ
TTGTTAGGTCAAATCACCCCAGACAATCTCCATAGCGAAATTGATTTTGGTCAGCCTGTCGGTAAGGAATTGCTATGAGTTATATTCCTTGAGGTGAGACTGTAAAATATTCTGTGTAAACCTCATTATAAAACATAAGTTTACACAGGAAAATATCAATGAAAGAACGGACAGAAGTTTTGCTTGACTAACTCTTAAAAGACTACCAAACCCCCGAACAAATCTTGGGTGAAAACGGTATTTTAAAACAACTCACCAAACGACTCGCTGAACGGGCACTGCAAGCCGAAATGACCCATCATCTCGGCTACGCCAAACACGACTACCAAAGCAAAGCTAATAAAGAAACGCTTGATAACTTCATCAATCACAACACCGATGATGATTTACTTGAAGAACTGCCATCAGCTGAAGAACAAACTATCCAGCCTAGTACCATAAGCGAAGAAACCGTATCACTTGCAGGCAAACCCGCTCGTAAAAAAAGCAATGCCCGTAATGGCACGACTAAAAAAACCGTCCGTACTGACTTTGGTAAAATACAACTTGACGTACCAAGGGATCGAGCAGGCAGCTTTGATCCTGAACGAGGGAATAGCGAAGCATCGCTTCGCCCGAGTGCAAGACGAAGGCTATGCCTGAGTAATTGTTAAAAAGCATGAACGCACCCTAAACGGCTTTGATGATAAGGTCATCTCCCTATATTCCCGAGGCATGAGCACCCGTGACATACAGGCTCACTTAAAAGAAATCTATGGCGTTGACGTTTCATCTACCTTTATCTCCACCGTCACCGACAGCGTACTGGATGAAGTCAAACAATGGCAACAGCGTCCACTTGAACCAATTTACCCTGTCGTCTATCTTGACGGGTTGGTGGTCAAAAACCGAGAAGAAGGCATTGCTCATAATAAATGTGTTTACCTTGCGCTTGGCATCAACACCGAAGGTCGAAAAGAATTGCTGGGACTGTGGATTGCCAAGAATCACTCGAGCACAGCTCTCGCCTTGCACTCGGGCGAAGCGATGCTTCGCTATTTCCTCGTTCAGGGGCCAAATTCTGGCTATCGGTAATGAACGAGCTTAAAAATCGGGGTGTCCAAGATATTTTTATCGCTTGCTGTGATGGGCTAAAGGGCTTTCCTGAGGCGATTGAAACGGTATTTCCTAAAACCAAGGTTCAGCTGTGTATTGTCCACCAAGTTAGAAACTCATTGAAGTATGTCAGCTATAAACAAAGAAAAGAAATAGCCACTGATTTAAAAACCATCTATGGGGCTGATACCCTTGCTGAAGCAGAAGATAATCTGCTTGCCTTTGCTGAAAAATGGGATAGTGAGCATCCACAGGTATGCAAGTCCTGGCAAGAAAACTGGGGGCGATTAACCACGTTCTTTGATTATCCCAAAGACATCAGACGGGTGATTTATACCACCAATACCATTGAATCATTGAATGCCAGTTTAAGAAAGGTGACGAGTACCAAAAAGACATTTCCAAATGATGATGCGGTATTTAAGGCGATTTATATGGCGCTTATCAATACGATGCAGAAATGGACGATGCCGATTCAAAATTGGAAACCTGCAATGAGACAGTTTGTGATGTTATACGGTCATCGGGTGGAGGGGTATTAATGTAGATTATTGTTTATTAAATTTAGATGTGATATTTTAGGTTATTTTTTAGGTTTACACAAAAAAATTTGCAATCTCGGCTCAAGCATAGTTCCATACGAAATTAACCAAACCACTTAGGCGGTTAAGCTTTGCTGTGTGTTTATCTCGTATGCGTAGCTTGAGTGTTTTCATGCAAATTATTTTAGCAAAATTTATGCAAGCGTTATAGTGTACAAGTTGCCTTATATCCACCGCCTAAAGGCGGTGGTTTTACGGCAACGGATGAATAAAAACCCCTGCTATCACCACGTATAACATTATCACGACCCCTGGTATGCTGATACGCAGATGCAAAATATCNTAAACGAATATACCAAAGGTAGTGGTGAACTGCTAGGCTTACACAGTCAGACTATCCAAGCCATCAATGAAACCCACGCCAAATCGCGTCGCCAATTCAAAAAAGCCAAACTAAACTGGCGAACCAATAACCCAAAATCAAAGCGTAAAAGCTTGGGTTGGCTAACGTTGAAATGAACGTAGAGCTAATCCACCCAATCGCAATGGACCAAGGCTTACGCTTTGCAATCCGTGAAGGTGGCCGTACTGTAGGTGCGGGTGTTGTTGCTAAAGTTAACGACTAATCGTTAGTAAGCATGTAAAAGAGTCACTTCGGTGGCTCTTTTTTTATGGAAAAAATTATGACAGTGATATCGATATATAACTTAGATAAAACAAGTACACAAGATAGTACTTCGCAGCAAGTACTGGCGCAGCTGGCACAAATTGAATGCGAGCTATTTGTCCACGATGCTTGGTCGGCTGCGCAAATCAATTCACTGCTCGCGCAGCCATTTAACCATATAATTTATGCAACAGACGAGCTGAATCAGCGATTGGTCGGTTATTGTTTTTACAGCCACATATTTGAAGATGCAGAGATTTTAAGAATCGGAACTTGTCTTGATTATCAACAGCAAGGTATTGCAAGTCAATTGTTAACGGCTATGGCGCAAATGTGCCAAACAACAGGTGCCGAGCGGATGCTATTAGAGGTAAGAGAAGATAATCATACTGCCATTGCATTTTATCAAAAACATGGGTTTGAACAGATTGCCGTTCGCAAAAATTACTACGATAATCATGACATGACCAAAACCCATGCGTTAATTATGCAGCGCACATTAAATACTAAATTAAACGCTAAGTAGTATTCCACATGTTTAGATAATGTGCTTTTATCGCCTGTTGAAGCAGCGGCTCAACTTGCGCGGCTGTGACAGCCTCATCGAAGCGATGCCACTGTTGATTGATTAATAACTCACTGGGATAAAAACGCGATTTATACGCCATCTTATCCGAATCTGGTACCCAAAAACCTAAATATAAATAAGGTAATCCAAGACGTTTAACATAGTCAATTTGGGTAAGTATCGCAAGGGTGCCCAAACTATTTATGGTTGCATCGGGATCATAGAAAGTATAGACCGCGGATATGCCGTCATCTAATTGGTCGCAAACTGCCACCATGACTAATTCATCGTGAAGCCAAAACTCCATAAAAAATGACTGGGTAAAGCTATATTGTAGAAACTGTTTAAACCCTTGTAAATTGGGTGGATACATATCGCCATCACTATGGCGAGCGCAGATATAGCGAGCATATAGCATAAAATGCGATTCATCGACATCATCACAAGCCGTAATTACCACATCCATCTCGTGCGATTTTTGCCATAGTTTGCGCTGGGTACGATTGGGTTCAAACTCGTTAACTACTACACGTGTAGAGATACAGCGTTGACAATGAAAGCATACAGGGCGGTATAGATGTTGTCCACTACGGCGATACCCGAGCCGAGAGAACTGAGAAAAAATAGGCGTATCTAAACGTTCATCCTTTGCTAATTCAATCAGTTCTAAACGGGCTGCACGATCCGGCAAATAACTACATTGGTGCAGCGGGGTGAATTGGCTGGTCAGTGCCAGACTAGTAGAGGGGTGGGGTGGTTTTAACGTCATTGTTGCCTTTAAATACCCTTAACTTACCTAGATTCGAGCAGATGGAGGTAGATAATAAGTCATCAAATCCTCATTTAACAGTTGATCGAGTGGCAATCTTTGACCGCAAATCGATGACCAATCAATACTCGGTAGCGCTAATTGTTGCGCGAGCCCAGCCAAAAATTCCGCTCTAGGTACGATGGATGCCCCTAAACGCAGCAAATGTGGGTTAGGCAACTGACAATCCACCCAAGCAAATTGGGAATGCGCACACAGCTGCATTAACACAAAAAAAGCCGCTTTAGACGCATCTGTCACTCGGTGAAACATACTTTCACCAAAAAATGCTTGTCCTAGCTTTAGCCCATAGAGACCACCAATCAGCTCATCATCATCCCAAATCTCGACACTGTAAGCCACTTGCTCGGCATGGAGCGCCGTATACGCCTCAATCATAGCGGGACTGATCCAAGTAGCTGATCCAGAAGCTTCGGCATAGGTGCGGGTATCGGCACAGGCGGCGATGACCTCAGTAAAGGCAAGATTGAGGGAAAACGTCCAACCTGCATTTTTGATACGCCGTTTTAAGGTTTTACTGGCGCAAAAATCACTAGGATAAATAATACAGCGCGGATCAGGTGACCACCAAGCGATAGGCTCGCCCTCATTAAACCAAGGGAACATGCCTTGGCGATAAGCACACACTAAGGTATCAGCTGCCAAGTCACCCCCCAGCGCAATCAACCCTTCACCGTCAGGGTCTGCCGCCATCGGGTCAGGAAATTGATAACGGCAAAAGAAAGGGCGTTGTAATGGGTGATGATTTGGCAATGGCATCGTTCAAGGCATTAGCTAAACAGCAGAGGTATTGGCTGATACCGTGGTATTGGCATTCGCTAGATTGACGATATCTAAATATTTTTCTGCATCCAACGCCGCCATACAACCCGTAGCTGCTGAGGTAATCGCTTGGCGATAGATATGGTCTGCCACATCCCCACAGGCAAACACGCCTTCGACACTTGTCGCTGTCGCATTGCCATCTAGACCGCTTTTGACCACGATATAGCCATTATTCATCTCAAGCTGATCTTGGAAAATATCGGTGTTGGGTTTGTGCCCAATCGCCACGAACATACCAGGCGCGTTGATGGTTTTGGTAGACTGGTCTTGCAGGTTTTCAATCACTACGCCCGTCACACCTGCGTCATCACCCACCACTTCTTTAACTTGGCTATTCCATTCGATGGTCACATTGCCATTTTTTTGTTTTTCAAATAATTGGTCTTGCAGAATTTTTTCTGATTTTAATTTATCACGTCGATGCACTAAGGTGACGTGGCTTGCGATGTTTGATAGATACAAGGCTTCTTCAACCGCTGTATTGCCACCGCCAATCACCACCACAGGCTTGCCGCGATAGAAGAACCCATCACAGGTCGCACAGGCAGAGACGCCAAGCCCCATAAATTTTTGTTCAGAGGCGAGACCCAAATATTGCGCTGATGCCCCTGTCGCTACAATGAGCGCATCACAGGTGTAAGTGGCGCTATTGCCCACTAAGGTGAAGGGTCGCTGAGTTAGGTTCACTTGGTTGATATGGTCATACACCAGTTGGGTGCCAAAACGCTCGGCATGGGCTTGCATGCGTACCATCAAGTCAGGTCCCGTCAAGCCTTGTGGATCGCCAGGCCAGTTATCAACTTCAGTGGTGGTAGTCAACTGCCCGCCAATCTGCATACCCGTGATAATGACTGGTTTTAAATTGGCGCGCGCTGCATACACGGCGGCAGAATAACCCGCTGGACCTGAACCCAAAATAATAAGCTGGTGATGGATAATTTCTGACATACGTCTTTCCTAACAATCGCTGAATAATAAACTAAATAATAAAATAGGCTAATTTTTGATTCATAAATAAGATAGGGGCTAACATCGAAAATAGCAAGTAAATGTTATTTTTATAACAGATTCATCGCGCAATCAACGCTCAAAAATGGCGTAAGCTTGTTATCAAAAAAACACCCTACTATCCGGCTTTGTTGGCTCAAACTGCATTTACCATAGCGCTTGAATTGGCCGATTTAACAAAGCAATTTTTCGCAAAAAAAAGCTCAGCAACTCACCACTGAGATTTGATATGATAGTCGATTAAAAAGGTGATTTTAATCAACGTTTTTCCAAAATCATTGTTTTTTCACAATCATTATCAGTCAGTCATGGCGCAGCAAAGCGTTGGCTTACGGCTTATCCAAAGCAGGTTCAAATTCAAAGGTAAATTGCGTTGTCTTATTATATTCGTCAAAGTGTGCTTACGATTATCTGGCTAATCGTGGCATTGTTGTTAGTCATGTCCCTCATCAGTTATTCCGCCAATGATCCTAGTTGGTCGCATATCAGTAGTGCGGCAAATGAAGTCAGTAACTTGGCAGGCACGGGTGGTGCTTGGCTGGCTGATATTTTGTATGCATTTTTGGGAGCGGCAAGCTGGTGGCTCATCGTCATTGCCTGTTATGAAGCTTGGAATATATGGCGCCATGATGTAGAGCCTAATGGCTTGTTACGTTTTTTGGGTTATATTTTTTTAATCATTGCCACCGCAGGGCTGACAGGCGTGTTATCGTTTGGCTGGTTGGCGCAAGGCATGATCGGGCAAATCGTTGGCAACGGGCTTAGTAGTTTATTAACCTACTGGGGGACGTTGCTGTTTTTATTGGTGTTTATTGCGATCACCGTGACGTTTACCTTTGATTTACATTGGCATGAGATTTTATCAGGTCAAGCCATTCGCAGCCGCCTACAAGCTGAAGCTGCAGATGAAGAAGAAACCAATACTGAATTCAAAGCGGCTGCTCAAGAAGCAAGCCAAGCAAAACCACACGATACTGCGCAACTGCCTTTGCCTTTAGCCTCCCATGACACTGAACAAACCGCTTATGACAGTAGTCATCTAGCGGATGATGAGGCGTTTGTCGGCAGTCCACTCGATGCGTTTTTGGATGAAACGGGTTTTAGTGAAATTAAAGATTATGAATGGCTCGAAGAAAACGATGCCACCAATCCATTTAAACCCGTCAGCTCAACCTATGTGGCAAATACCAAGCTGACCAAAAAACTCGATGAAAAACTGCAAAGTGAAATCATTAAAAAACCGTTTAAAATGCCTACCTTGAACAAGCCTCATTCGATACAAGTAGACTCGCAAATCACTCAGCCAACTCAGACAAAGCAGCCTAGTGTAGATAGTGTAGATGTATCGCAAGCTATGCCAACTATGGATGAAGCATCTATGATGTCTGCTATGTCTGCCGCAGGCACAGGGGAGTTAGCGGATAAACACATTTCTGAGTCGATGACGGGTGTAGAGATGGCTGAACAGGACACGGCTATTGGGTCGTCACATTTGGATCATTTAGCGGATAGCGTAGATCCTGGATATGACTTATCACAAAATCCTGTGCTAGAGCCACCATTCGAGGGCATTAAAACAGAGGGCATTAAAGCAGAAGGCATTGAAGCAGAAAGTATTGAAGTAGAAGGCATTGAAACACCACCCACCTCAGTCGCATCGTTATTGGGTATGCGACAAGTCCCACCACAAGCCGTCACCCAGATTACTGGTAACGAGATTGATGCCCCCAAGATTGATGGTAATCAGATAACCCCTTCAATACCGACCCACAGCCGTTCGGTGGAGTCTGAGCTACTCGACCAAATCGAACAGCCCGCAGCGCCTCAGGTCAGTCAGCCGCTCGATATCAATGATGATAGCCTGTTTAGTCATAAATCGCGTGCCATGCAAACCGCAGCTTATCGTGCCAATTTAAGCCCGTTACCGGAATTATCGCTGCTTGATTTGCCTGACCCTGACCGTAAGCCAAGCTACAGCCGTGAACAGTTGCAGCAGCTATCAGCGCTGTTAGAAATCAAGCTACAAGAATTTAATATCAAAGCAGAAGTGGTCAATGCGCAAATGGGTCCAGTGGTGACACGCTTTGAAGTGTCGCTGGCTCCAGGACTTAAAGCAAGTAAGGTGACAGGTATTGCCAAGGACTTGGCTCGGTCGCTATCTATGGCATCGGTGCGTGTGGTGGAAGTCATTCCAGGTAAACCTTATATCGGTATCGAAGTGCCCAATCCGCAACGCCAAATGGTACGACTCATCGAACTGCTGAAAACAGAAGCTTATCAAGACCCTGATGGCTTGATCAGCATGGCAATGGGCAAAGATATTGCAGGTAGACCGATTATTGCGGATTTAGCCAAAGCGCCACACATGCTAGTAGCAGGTACCACAGGTTCGGGTAAATCAGTGTTGGTGAATTCGCTGTTATTGTCAATGCTGCTCAAATACACACCAGAGCAGCTGCGATTGATTTTGATTGACCCCAAACAGCTCGAGCTTGCCAACTATGGTGATATTCCGCATCTGCTCACTCCCGTAGTCACCGATATGACCGAAGCAGCCAGTGCTCTAGCGTGGAGTGTGGCTGAGATGGAGCGTCGTTATCAGCTGATGTCATTATTCAAAGTGCGTAAGCTTGATGAATTCAACAAAAAAGTCATGGCAGCTGAACAAAGTGGTGAGCCGTTACTGGATCCACTTTGGCGACCCAATGACAGTGTCAGCCAAGATAGAGCGCCAAAATTAAAACCGTTACCACAAATTGTGATTGTGGCGGATGAGTTTGCTGACATGATTATGCAGGTGGGCAAACAAGCTGAGGAGCTGATTACCCGTTTGGCGCAAAAATCGCGTGCCGCAGGAATTCATTTGATTTTGGCGACCCAGCGCCCCTCAGTGGATGTGATTACTGGCTTGATTAAAGCCAATATTCCCGTCCGTGCCGCACTTCGCGTCAACTCAAAAGTCGACTCGCGTACCATTTTGGATGCCGGTGGCGCAGAGGATATGCTTGGGCATGGGGATATGCTGTTTTTAGGACCTGGTCAAATCGAGCCTAACCGTGTACATGGTGCTTTTATCAGCGATGCGGAAGTCAACCGTGTGTGTGATGCATGGCGCGAGCGAGGCGCACCTAATTATATTGATAATATGTTTGATAACTTTGAGCTAAGCTCAGCGCCAAGTGGTGGCGATGCTAGTGGGTCTAACAATGGCGAAGAAGACCCACTGTATGATGATGTAGTGGCATTTTTGCTCGAAACCCGTAAAGTCTCTGCATCAAGCATTCAGCGCAAATTTAGTATCGGCTATAACCGCGCAGCACGTATCGTTGATGCCATGGAAGAGGCGGGTTTGGTAAGTGGCATGACCAAAAGTGGTAAACGTGAGCTATTAATGTAGAGGTTAGACAAAATAAAAAAAGGTGCAATTTATGCACCTTTTTTTATTTAACGTTTTGAGCGGTTATGGGTTCATTTAGTCTATGGTATTTTGCGCTGCGACTACGACAATTTCTAATTTCCACAATGGATTAACCAATTCAGCTTTGACTGTGGCACGGGTAGGCTTTGGGCAATCGGCTAACCAATCGCCCCACAAGCTATTCACCACCGCAAAATCCGCCAAATCCTTGATAAAAATCTGAGCGGTTAGCAGACGTGATTTGTCGCTATTGGCTTTGGCGAGCATGGCGTCGATATTGTCTAGCACTTCTTTGGTTTGTGTGTGGATATCGGCAGTGTCGGTATTTGGCACTTGTCCTGCGAGGTACACCACTTGGTTAAAAATGGTAATTTCACTTAGATAGTCATTGCTATCAAATCGTTGAATTTGTGCGGTCATGGTGTTTTCCTTGTGAACGGATAGAGGTTATTTATGCATATGCTTTACAAATAATATTTACAGGTATTTCTGATAGAGAATAGATACTAGGAATAACGCTGTAATGATAAGCCGTCAATGCGAATATCAGGCGTTTTGCCGAGCACCAAATCGCTGATTAATTTGCCAGAGCCACACGCCATTGTCCACCCCAATGTGCCATGTCCTGTGTTCAAAAATAAATTGCGATACCGAATCGCGCCAATGATAGGGGTGCTATCGGGGGTCATCGGACGTAGCCCTGTCCAAAAACTTGCGTTTGGCAAATCACCGCCTGCGAATAAGTCCTGCGTGACCATTTCGAGTGTGGCACGGCGCTGCGGGTTTAGACTTACATCAAAACCACTTAATTCTGCCATACCGCCCACGCGAATACGGTTGTCAAAGCGAGTAATGGCGATTTTATAGGTTTCATCAAGCACCGTTGATTGGGGCGCTAAATCAGCATTGATAATCGGCACAGTCAGTGAATAGCCTTTGACAGGGTATACAGGCAGGTTAAGCTGTAGCGGTTGCAAAAGCGCCCGAGAATAACTGCCCAACGCCAGTACATACTGGTCTGCCGTTAATAACTCACCATTTACCACTACCCCTTTAATCGCCCCAGCGTCAACTACCAGTTTTTCGATGGTTTGATTGTATAAAAATTTCACCCCTAGCGCTTTGGCTTGTTGTTCTAATGCTTGGCAAAACAAAAAGCAATCGCCTGTTTCATCATGCGGCAAATGCAACCCGCCAACCAGCTTATCAGTAGCATTTGCCAACGCGGGCTCAATATCAGCCAACGCCTTGCTGTTGTCAATCAGCTTAAAAGGCACGCCTGAATCTTGCAACACGTTAATATCTTGCTGTACAGCCTCTAGTTGGGCGGCTTTACGAAAAACTTGTAAGGTACCTTGTGAGCGGTTTTCGTAGTGAATGCCGGTGTCTTGACGCAGCTGCTGCAGACAGTCGCGGCTGTATTCTGCCACTCGTACCATGCGCTCTTTGTTGATGGCATAGCGCTTGGCATTGCAGTTTTTGAGCATTTGTAGCATCCATTGTAACTGCCACAGACTACCATCTAATTTGATGGCTAAAGGGGCGTGTTGTTGGAATAACCATTTAACCGCCTTCAATGGAATACCAGGGGCTGCCCAAGGGGTAGAGTAGCCAGGGGAGATTTGCCCCGCATTGCCAAAACTGGTTTCTTGTGCGGCACCTGCTTGGCGGTCAATCACCGTGACTTCTACGCCTTGCTTGGCTAAATAATAGGCACTTGTCACCCCAATCACGCCACTACCCAGTACCAATACGCGCATACCTCCCCCCAAATATCTGCTTAATTATCAGTTAATTTCGCTAGTATAAGCAAATTTTTGCAGTGAATTTTGCTGTTTTTATGCTAGAATTTTGCTGATATTATCGGTTTTATCATGCCAATCATCAAAAAACAGGGTTTTCATTTTGCTATGCGTACTTTAGACCGTACCGACCGTTTAATCCTTGAAATCTTGCAACAGCAAGCCCGAATTTCTATCAGCGAATTGGCCGCCAGAGTTAACCTATCAACCACGCCTTGCTCAGACCGAGTTAAACGGCTAGAGCGTGAAGGTACTATCTTAGGTTATCATGCGCGGTTAAATCCCAATTTGGTCAATAAAAGCTTGTTGGTATTTTTAGAGATAAAGCTATCTACCAAGTCGGGCGATGTCTTTGAACAAGTGAGCAAAAAACTGTCAGAAATTCCCGAGATACTAGAATGTCATTTGATTTCGGGTGAGTTTGATTTTTTGGTCAAAGCGCGGCTAAAAGAGATGAGTTCTTACCGTAAGTTACTGGGCAATATCTTAAAACAGTTGCCAGCGGCGGTGGAAACCCACAGTTTGATTGTAATGGAAGAGATTAAAGAAAGCTTGCATTTGGATGTGACAATGACCTAACTGTCGTGCAAGCTTTACGATATATGCTTTGTGATACATAATTTCCGATACATGCTTTGCGACAGATGAAAAAAAAGACTGCCAAATTGCAGTCTTTTTATGCTGTCCCGACTTAGAATTTTGGAAATTAGAGTTTTGGAAACTCTAGCGACCAGTGGTTGACGAGTGGATAGCGACGCTCACGCCCAAAGGCGCGGTGGGTAATCTTGGTGCCAATCGCCGCTTGACGACGTTTGTATTCATTACGGTCTACCATATTGAGTACTTTTTTCACCACATCTTTATCATAACCGGCTTCTACAATCGCATCATACCCAAAGTCGCGATCGATATACAGCTCTAGCATTTTATCGAGGGTATCATAATCAGGCAGACTGTCTTGATCTTTTTGGTCAGGGCGAAGTTCAGCAGAAGGCGGACGCGTAATCACACGCTCAGGAATCACCGGCGTTTCTTCTAGGCGGTTGCGATAGTTGGCGAGAGCATATACTTGGGTTTTATACACATCTTTTAAGACATCAAATCCGCCTGCCATATCCCCATACAATGTCGCATAGCCCACCGCCATCTCTGACTTGTTGCCAGTGGTGATGACTAGATGACCAAATTTGTTGGACAATGCCATCAAAATCATGCCACGCGCACGGGCTTGGATATTTTCTTCAGTGGTGTCAGCGGTGGTGTTGCTAAACATCGGCGCTAGCGTATGACGCATGCCTTCAACGGCGGCATGAATCGGGCACACGGTATAAGACACGTTGAGTCGGTGTGCCTGCGCCTGCGCGTCTTGCAGGCTGATTTGCGAGGTGTACTCATAGGGCATCATGACCGCATAAACTTTATCTGCACCTAAGGCATCAACCGCGATACATAGCGTGAGCGCCGAGTCTATCCCGCCTGACAACCCAACCAATACGCCTTTAAAGCCAGAATGATTGACATAATCACGCAAGCCGACAACCAGCGCTTGATAAGTTTCAGCGATTTGGCTGAGTGCAAGCGGTGATTTGCGCTGTTCTGATAATATCACTTGACCGCTTTGGGCATCGTGACGAGCAACCACATACAGGGTATGCTGCAAAAATCTTGGTGCTTCTTGCACGATTTTACCTTGAGCGTTGACGACCATCGAGCCGCCATCAAACACCAAGTCATCTTGACCGCCCACGCTATTGGCATACACAATCGGGATATTGTGCTCAGTGGCACGACTTTTTAATAAAGCCTTACGTTGTTCTTGCTTGTTTTGCTCAAAGGGCGAGGCATTGAGGCTGATGATGATTTCCGCACCTTTTTCTTTGAGTGCGCGAATGGGAGCGTCTTGCCATAAATCTTCGCAGATAAGTAGTCCAATGGTCAGCCCTTGATAGTCAAATAACACTTGGTTGTGACCGGTATTAAAATAGCGGCGTTCATCAAATACGCCATAGTTTGGCAAGCATTGTTTGTGATAAAAGCCTTTTTGCTGGCCATTGTGAATGATAGCCACTGAGTTAAACGTGCCATTGGGGTCAATGTGTGGATAACCCACTAGCATCACGATATCTTTGACCGTGTAGAGCAATTCAAAAGCAAGTTTCACGCGTGAGGCAAGACTTGGACGTAGTAACAAATCTTCAGGCGGATAGCCCAGCAGTGATAACTCAGGAAAGACAATGATATTAGCCCCCTTGTCACGGGCATCTTTAGCCAGCTCTACCATTTTTTTGGCATTGTTGATGACATCACCGACAATAAATTGCTGCTGTGCTACCGCAATTTTTAGCCCCACCATAGAATCTGCTTGGCTAATTGGTTGGCTAGTCGGTTGGCTTGATGACTGAGAGGTTGACTGAGAAACTGATTGAGAAGACTGAGAAACTGATTGAGAAGTTGGCTGAGCAGGTTTTTGAGAAACTGGCTGTGGGTTTGCTGTTTGGCTTGGCGTAGTAGCTTCGGCGGTCATTGACTCACTCGGCAGCTGCGTTGGTACGCTATCATCTGGGGTTAAATCAAGGTGTGACATGAAAAATCCTTCAGTAAAAATTTGTTATGGGGTCGTCCCTTTAGTCATATCCGTCTAAAACGGTATGCAAGCCTCATGCCGCTATTATAATTATTGGTGGCAACAGCGATGGCATTACAAGATAAAATTATTCTACATTATATCGCTTTATGATGTGTTTACAATTGCAATCTTTAGACGCTACAACCGAAAAACGCTGCAACTGGTAAAATTAGATTAAACATAGCATGAATAACCCATCAATGCGCGATTTTTTGCAGTATAATCAAACCTTACAATGCTAATTAACAGGCAGTCATAACGCTTAATTGGCAACGATGATTCGTTCATGAGACAATGAGGTGAAGCGATGTTTACCGCAATTTTTGTGGTTTTGGTAATTATGGGGCTTAGCTGGGTTGGGATGAAATGGATGTATCCACGCCCACCACAAGGCTACTTGCGACCGCAGCCAGGCGAGAGTACCGAGCTGCGAGCGTGTGATTTTTGCCATCATACCTTGGCAGAGTGGCGAGGGATTGTAGAAGGGGATAAGTTCTTTTGTAATCAAGAACACCAAGCGGATTTTCATGCTGGCAAACATTACCAGCGCGCCCAAAATTAGTCGAATTTTATTTTATATTACAGACGTTAGGCAAAACGCGCAACGTCTTCTAACATTTTCCCCACCAGGTCTTGCGCTTGGCTTTCGTTTTCTTGATAGCGTTGTAAGTTTTCTGATTTTTCAAACAAGGTCAACGCGCATAGTACCAATAATTGTTCTTGGGGTAGCTGAGGCGCTTGGCGGCGTACCTCTTGCATAAACTGGTTAATATAGCTTGCCGCACGCTGCAACGCAGGCTCTTCAGATTCTGGGCAGTTGATGGTATAGCTATGACCATTGATCAGAATATCAACTTTTTTAATGCTTTGGGCAGATGCCATAAGATTTTCCTAACGTATTCAAATGTTTTAAACATCACTAAGGCTGGCTTAATTAAATAGGGGCGAGGCGGGTTAGTTTTCGCTGTCAATTTTTGCCAAGCGCTCTAACACAAGCTTGGTATGCTCTGCCGCAACGCGATTTTTTTCAATCAGTTTTTGATTTTGTGCGGTAAAAATCTGTAATTGGTTTTGGGTTTGTTCGTATTCGGTACTTAGCATGTTGTGAGATTCGGCAAGTGACTGATAGCGCTGCTCGAGGGCTTGATACTCTTCGGCTTGTCTGGCAAGTTGTTGTTCCAAATTTTGCTGCAGTTCTTTGCTGGCATCGAGCTCAGCTTGTACCGCTTGCAGTTGATCTGCGGTAATGGTGGGCTGTGCTTTAATACGGGTTAGCTCGCTACTGGCGAATTGATATTTATCGCGAAGCTTGGTCAATGCGGTCTGTAGCTGGGTCAGTTGGTCAATTAGGGTGCTCATGATATGATGTCTAGCCAGTAATCGAGTGAATAATCGAGTGAATAATCAAGTAAATCATCAAGAGCGATATGATGGGCGCTCGTTGACATGAATAGCAAAAGGCTTTTTTGGTATAACTATAGCGTGAAGGCTTAAAATTTGAGTGATACTTATATTATTTTACCACTTTAACTCCACTCTCAACTCTTTATAATTCATTAATTTTAAAAGGCTTAAAATTTAATAACTTTTTAGCCAAAAATTGCAAGCCTAGTATTTACAGGGCTTTAGAAAAAAGAGTTGAGAGTCAGGTCACTTTAATAATGCCATAGTTGACCGCATTAAGGCTAGTATTATCTCAATGTTGATATAATTTTTTGTGAAAAAAGGGTAAAGCGATGGATGATTATATTTCGGGTTGGCAAGATTGGACACAAGCATTTGAGGATTGGCACGACGTCACCATTAGTGAGTTACATGGTCTAATATCAGGGGTGCTCAGTGTGTGTGATGCGCCAACCGAGCAACAGTGGCAACTGCTACTGACTGAGCTGAGCTTTACCGAGCTTGAGCCAAAAGCGTTAGAGATAGTGACCGAAGAGGGCGAGGATATGGTGGCGGTGTTAACCGATGATGCCGATAGCTATCAGTTTATGCCGCTTTTGCCCGATGATGACCATCCACTGTATGAGCGTTTGATGGCACTTAAGAACTGGGCAAATGGCTTTTTGACAGGCTTTGGCATCACTGATAGTGCGCTACGTCCGGAAGAAAACACCCTATTTAATGACTTGGCAAAAATCGGCGCGCTGCGGGTTGATGCGTATGATGAGGCGCTGCAAGGCACGGACAATGCTGAAGGCGAAGTTGAATATATGGAGTTACTTGAGTTTGTGCGCATGATTCCTGTGAGTGTATCACAAGGGCGAGTGCGTAAATCAGTCGCCAAGTTGCCGCTCATCGCAGGATTTGCCATGAATCGCCCTGTGGGTAAAGCCCAAGGGGTTGATGAGGAGCATTTGGATTTTATTGAGCAGCTACGCGATGATGAACTCGATTGGGAAGCAGAAAAAGATACCAATGATGATTTTGTTACCCATATGGTCATTGATGCCATGAATGGTAAAAAGCCGAATTGATGCTAATACCCTATTTCGACTAGATTTACCCTAATAGGGTGTTTTAATGGTTTAAAATTTGAGAAAAATGGAACGACTATGGGCTATCCATCCAACGCCGTAGACTGGTTAACAAAGCTGATTGGTTTTAACACTGTCAGTCGCTACTCCAATTTGCAATTGATTGAGTATGTGGCGAGTTATTGTGAGCAGTTAGGGTTGTCGCCACGTTTGACCTTTAATGCCGATAATACCAAAGCCAACCTCTTTGTGACTGTACCTGCGATGGGTAAGGGTGATACTGTAACGACAGGGGGTTTTGTGTTTTCCGGGCATACTGATGTGGTGCCCGTTGATGGGCAGGCATGGAATACCGATCCGTTTGTGGCGACCATTATGGAAGATAAGCTATACGGGCGTGGGGCTTGTGATATGAAAGGCTTTATTGCTTGTGCCTTAACCCTGTTGCCCACTGTGGTGAAAGCAAGCCGCGATAAGAGGCTGGGCAAACCGATTCATCTGGCACTGTCGTATGACGAAGAAGTGGGTTGTTTGGGTGCGCCATTACTGCTTGCAGATTTAAAAGGGCAAGGGATTAAGCCCGACTACTGTATCGTCGGTGAACCGACCATGATGAAAATGGTCACCGCGCATAAAGGCATCCAAGTGTATCGCTGCCGCGTGCATGGCAAATCAGTGCATTCATCGCTGACCCCGCAAGGCGTCAATGCCATTAGCTATGCCAGCAAAATTATCAATTTTATTGATGAACTTGCCGAGCAATTGCAACAACGTCACGACCAAGACATGGCGTTTGATGTACCGTTTTCGACCTTGTCAGTGGGCACTATTACCGGCGGTACGGCGACCAATATCGTGCCCAACCTGTGCGAATTCACCTTTGATTACCGTAATTTGCCGCACATGAATGAAAGCCAAGTGATTGAGCTGATTCGCGCCTTTATCAAAACCCTTGAGCCTAAGATGCACGCCATTGACAGCGACACGGGGATTGAGCTAACTCGCAACGAAAATGTCCCTGCGATGACCGATAAAGATAGCCAAGCCTTGCAACAGCTCATAGAAAATTTGGTGGATGAACAGCAGCGCCATAAAGTGGCGTATGCCACTGAAGGCGGGCAGTTTACCAATGCAGGCATTCCGACGGTTATCTGTGGACCTGGCGATATTGGCAATGCCCATAAAGCCAATGAATTTGTCAGTCTAAACCAATTAGCAAAATGCGAAAGCTTCTTACAGCAAATTCTTCAACAATGTTGTGACAGCCATTAAATTTTTTGGAAATATCATGTCAAATCAATTAACCATACAGTTGTTGCCCAAGCTTCCCCAAAGCCAATTTGCCAAACGTCGTGCCAAACTTGCTGAAGCCTTGCCAAACAATAGCATTGCGATTTTGCAAACGGCACCCGCGCATATTCGCAACAACGATGCTGAGTACAAATACCGCGCTGACAGCAGTTTTTTCTACCTAACTGGCTTTGCCGAGCCAGAGTCAGTTATGGTTTTGGAAAAAACTGACCATGCCGTCAACTACACGTTATTTTTACGTGAGAAAGACAAACTACGTGAGATTTGGGATGGTAAACGCGTAGGGCTTGACGGTGCAACCGCAGATTTTGGCGCAGATAAAGCGATTGCCATTGGCAAAATTGATGAGGTGATGCCAACCTTGACTTTTGGTAAAAAACACGTGTTTGCCCGCTTTAATAATGAGCTGATTGGCTGGCTTAATCAAGCCAAGCAGCTGCAGCGCGGCGAAGGTGTGGTCGATACCGTCACCAATATTGATAGCCTTATCAATGAAATGCGGCTGATAAAAGATGAGTCTGAAATTGCACGCATGAAAGTCGCCGCCCAAATCAGTGCTTACGGGCATATTCGCGCCATGCAAAGTGTGGCACCCTTGATGCAGAAAAATCAAGGGAATGAAAGCAGACTGGAAGCTGAAGTCAACTATGCTTTTGCCCAATACGGCTGCGTACCCTCTTACAATAGTATCGTGGCTGGCGGGGACAATGCCAATATTTTGCACTATGTCGAAAACGACCAACCGCTGCACGATGGCGACTTGGTGATGATAGATGCGGGCGCCGAATACCAACATTATGCAGGTGATATTAGCCGTACTTTTCCTGTGAGTGGCAAGTTCAGCGACGTGCAAAAACAGGTGTATGACATTGTGTTAAATGCCAATATCGCCGCCATCAACAGCCTAAAAGCAGGTGAGCATGGCAAAATCCATCATGAAACTGCGCTCAAGGTATTGACCCAAGGCTTGATTGATTTGGGGATTTTGACAGGCGATGTCGATGAATTGATTGCTGATAAAGCCTACTTGCCGTTTTATATGCATGGCACAGGGCATTGGCTTGGCTTAGATGTGCACGATGCAGGGCGCTATACTGGCGACGACGGTAAACCCAGAAAGCTTGAGAAAGGCATGGTGATTACCGTTGAGCCAGGCTTGTATTTTGCCCATGACAATGCATTGGTACCCAAGAAATATCGGGGTATTGGGATTCGGATTGAGGATGATGTGGTCATTACCGAGGGTGAGCCGCTGGTTCTCACTGATGATGTACCAAAGACAACGGAAGCGATTGAAGCATTAATGCAGCAAAAAGTTGATTCATAGATAGAGGCACATCTATATATAGAGGCAAAGAAAAAAATAGAAAAGCCCAAGACAGTTGGGCTTTTTTAAGGTCAATCGTTTATCGGCATGTTAGGCATCCGCTGGCGGATGCGCTAAATGTTCGATTTTATCTTCGGGCAAGTTTGTCAATAAATGAATGCGCTGAGAGAGTTGGCGCAATACTTGGCTAAAGGCAGCTTTTTCCACCTCACTATCGGCTGATACACTGTCCGTATCATTGATATGCCAATGTGCGGTCAGCGGGAATTTGCCATCAATGTCGGCATGTTGCTGTAAAGAATTGCACAGCCCAATCACCAAATCAATCTTTGGCGCGTTGTGTTGTAAAAACTGATTGACGGATTTGGGCGCTAAGCCTGTGACGTCATAACCTTCTTGTTTTAATACCTCAAGCGTGAATGGATGCGCGCTAGCGGATGGCTCAACGCCTGCGCTATAGGCTACAAAACGGTCACCGCCAATTCTATTCAAAATGGCTTCTGCCATTAGGCTACGGCTAGCATTGTGCTTGCACAAGAACAACACGTTATAAGGCTGCGTCATCAATAAGTCCCTTGTCATCATTTTGCGAACGGTCAGCACGTTTGGGCGTGCAATTTTTGAAAATGAAATTTTACCTTTAATGGCAAAAAATTGCTATCAAAATCCCCACAATTGTGCAAGTTTAAACCATTGACATTAACCGCTAAGTTTTGCCAGCAATTCGCCATCAAGTAGGTGAAAAAATTATTGATTCCAAAAAGTAACATTTAGTATAAAAATAATTTGCGTTTAATGAATTTTAAAAATAACTATTATAAATATTTGATTTTATTATATTTTATGTAAATGCAAAAAAAATAATGACTTGCTTGTATAACTTTTGGTTGGGTTTTGTGAAAAGAAATTTTGACATTAACTATTGATTCATGAAAAATCTACATACTGCAAGATTCTCGTTGCAATTTTTTCAATTTTTTACAAATATTTTTTTCTTTATACGTTCGAGGTAAAAATGACTCAACAGCGTGAAAATTGGTCGGCTCGCTCAGGATTTATTCTGGCTGCTATTGGGTCGGCTGTAGGGTTAGGCAACATATGGCGCTTCCCTTATGTGGCTTATGAGAATGGCGGTGGTGCTTTTATGGTGCCTTATCTAATAGCATTAATAGCAGCTGGATTTCCTTTGCTATTTTTGGATTATGTGGTCGGTCAAAAATATCGCGGCGCGCCACCAACGGCATATAAACGTATGGTCAAGTCTGCTGAACCAATTGGTTGGTGGCAGGTGCTAGTGTGTGCCATCATTGGCATTTATTACGCTAGTGTTTTGGGATGGGCGGGCAGCTATGTATTGTTCTCATTTGGACAACAATGGGGTGCTGATACAGAAGCGTTTTTCTTCAAAACTTTCTTGCAAAATGCAGACACATTGAACTTTACTTTCGTGCCAAATCTCTTATGGTCATTGGTGTTAGTATGGTTAGTTGCATTGTTTATTATGTTCGCTGGGGTAAAAAAAGGTATTGAATTATCTAATCGTATTTTTATCCCCCTTTTGGTTGTCATGTTCACTATTCTTGTAGTGCAGTCGTTACGCTTACCAGGCGCAACAGAGGGTCTTAATGCGTTCTTTACCCCAAATTGGTCGGCAATGGCAGACCCGAAAGTTTGGTTGGCGGCATTTGGACATGTCTTTTTCTCAATGTCGATTGGCTTTGGTATCATGGTGACGTATGCCTCTTACCTTAAACGTAATGCGAATTTGACGGGTTCTGGCTTGGTAGTTGGCTTCGCTAATTCATCATTTGAATTGCTTGCAGGTATTGGTATTTTCTCGGCGTTAGGTTTTATGGCACAAGCATCAGGTAAACCAGTTGCTGAAGTCGTAAGTGGTGGTATCGGCTTGGCGTTTATTGCCTATCCTAAAATTATCTCAAGTATGGGTGATTTGGGAAATATTATTGGTTTCTTATTCTATGCATCGTTGACCGTGGCAGGCTTAACCTCAATGGTTAGTATTCTAGAAGTACCGATTTCGGCGTTTCGTGACAAGTTTGGTTGGTCTCGAAACAAGGCAGTGAGTATTGTCGGAGGTGTGTCTGCTGTGATTTCTATTTTGATGTTCTCAACTCAAAATGCAATTACTTTTGTCGATATCATTGATAATTTCGCCAATAACATCGGTATTGTATTGGGTGCAATCTTGTCAATTATTTGGGTTTTCTGGCTTAATCGCTCATTAATTCCTGTTTTAACCAACCATATCAACCGCATTTCAAGTTTTAAAGTGGGTAAAGGGTGGGTATTTACATTGACTGTAATCACGCCAGTTGCGTTGATTGCGGCGTTGATTTTGACCTTAAAGTCTTTGCTTACTGAAGGTTATGGTGAATATCCGATGATGACCCAAGCCATTTTTGGTTGGGGCGTAGTTGCAATATTTGCTGTGGGTGCAATGCTATTGAGCAGCATGAAACATAAGTAACTAACAAATCGATTGACGATATAAGGAACAAATCATGAATGGTTCAGCAATGATTTTGATGGTGTTTGCGATGGCATTTATTTGGGGGGGGTTAATTTGGTCTTCATTACACTTACTGAAAAACCCAGACCTTCCACTCGAAACTATCCCTGAAGAGCATCATGACTAATAAAAAAACCCCGAATCGTCGGGGTTTTTTTTCAATGAAACATTAATCAGTGCCATATTCTTGGCGTTTTGTGGCAAAAAAGCGCTCAAGTCGATCCATCGCTTCATGCAAATCTGATGCATTGGGCAAAAATACCACACGAAAATGGTCAGGCGCATGCCAGTTAAAACCCGTACCTTGTACCATCAATACTTTTTCTTGCAGTAATAATTCCATCATAAACTGCATATCATCTTCGATTGGATAAATGTCACGGTCAATTTTTGGGAAACAATAAAACGCCCCTTGTGGCATGGTACATGAGATACCTTTAATGGCGTTTAGGCGCTCGATAGCGATGTTGCGCTGCTGATACAGGCGACCGGTTGGTGCGGTCAAGGCTTGCATACTTTGATAACCACCCATCGCCGTTTGAATCGCGTATTGTGAGGGGACGTTGGCACACAGCCGCATCGATGATAGCATGGTTAACCCTTCAATAAAATCAGCCGCATGGTGTTTTTTACCCGATAACATCATCCAGCCTGAGCGAAAACCTGCGATACGGTGCGACTTTGACAAGCCATTATAGGAGATAACCAAGCAGTTTTTGGCAAGGGTGCACATCGGTACATGCACGGCATCATCATACAGCACGCGGTCATAAATCTCATCCGCCATCAGCACAAGCCCGAGTTTTTCTGCCAGTGCCACGATTTTTTTTAAATTTTCGGTGGAATAAAGCGCGCCTGTTGGGTTGTTTGGGTTGATGACCACAATGCCTTTGGTACGCTCATTGATTTTGCTTTCGATATCGGCAATATCTGGCTGCCAGTTGTCTGCTTCATTACACAGATAATGAACCGCTTTACCCCCTGCCAAATTCGTCGCCGCTGTCCAAAGCGGGTAGTCAGGCATAGGAATCAGCACTTCATCGCCATCATCGAGTAACGCTTGCATGGTCATCACAATCAGTTCAGAGACGCCATTGCCCAAATACACATCGGCAACGTCCACCGCTTCTAACAATCCTTTGGCTTGGTAATACTGCAAAATCGCTTTACGCGCGGCAAAAATCCCTTGAGAGTCTGAATAGCCAATCGCATTGGGCAAATTCATCGCCACATCTGATAAAATCTCTTGCGGTGCTTCAAACCCAAATGGGGCAGGGTTGCCGACATTGAGTTTGATGATTTTATGACCTTGTGTCTCCATGCGGTTGGCAGTTTGTAGCAAAGGACCGCGAATGTCATAGCACACGTTTTGCAGTTTGTTGGATTTGTTCAAAGTTTTCATGGTAGATACATCACTACTAGGTTTGGGATTGGGTTTGGGATTCGGTGTGGGATTCGGTGTGGGATGGTTTGGTTGAAAATTGGTAGCAGCAGGCGTCGTCGGTTGAGCCGTTTGAACCTGCCGCGGGTTCGCTTGATTGGCATCGGTTGATGCTTGTGCTACAGTAGCATCATTGAGCGTATGCGCTGCTAACGCTTGCGTGCTGACACTGACGTTATGACTATGACTTTCCACCCCAGTACCTGATAGCAAATAGCTTTCGCTGCACCCTAACAGACTGGCAAGCACAGGCAGTTTATTGGACACGATGCCATTGGAGCCGCGCTCCCAATTAGAAATCGCGGCACGGCTAACTTTAGCACCAGCTTGGGTCATTAAATCGGCAAGTTCAGCAGTGGTCAGACCTTTGCTTTTACGCAGCTGCGTCAAGCGTTGTCCAGCCGATAGTTTAACGTCAGTGAGCATAGCGGGGGAATTCCGGTTGAATATCAATGAATCATATCAATTTTTGTCAGAAATACTGACAAAGTTAAAGTATAAATATTGGCGGATAACTGCCAATAGATAAATTACGCTTGTCAGCATAATAATGCAAGAAAAACTTACAATTTTTTAACTAACAACTTTTTAACTAACAACTTTTTAACTAACAACAAGGAGATTTGCTATGGAAGATTTTTACCAATTGTCCGCGACCGATATTCGAGGTCAGCTATTTGATTTTGACACCCTTAGAGGTAAAGTCGTATTGATTGTGAATACCGCGAGCAAATGCGGCTTTACCCCACAGTTTGAGGGCTTAGAAAAGCTATACCAAGCTTACAAAGACCAAGGATTGGTGGTATTGGGTTTTCCCTGCAACCAATTTGGTCAGCAAGATCCCGGCAGTGAAGCGCAAATTAGTGAGTTTTGCCAAATCAATTATGGCGTGACCTTTCCGATGATGGCGAAAGTTGACGTCAATGGTAAAGACACCCATCCTGTTTATCAGTTTTTAAAATCACAGCCACAAGGCAAGGGTATGTTGGGTGACGCCATTAAATGGAACTTTACTAAGTTTTTAGTTGACCCACACGGCAGAGTCGTAGATCGTTTTGCACCGACCAAAGCCCCCCAGGACCTTGAGGCGGATATCAAAGCACTACTGGCGCAACAATGAGAAAAAGCGGGAGAGAAAAAAATAAAAAGGATTTAATTGGGGGAATTAAATCCTTTGGGTGACAAGCGATAGAGACATTGTTATTATTGTTATCTTATTATTCTTATTATTAGCTATGACCTTGCTGGCCATGTAAGTATGATAGGGTTTTTATGTGACAACCACATGACATGCTAAGCAAAATTTTTTAAAAAATTTAACATTTGCCAAAAAAAATCGTTGACAGCAAAAATAAATTCTCTATAATACCCACCACAGACGATGGGTCGTTAGCTCAGTTGGTAGAGCGTCTGCCTTACACGCAGAATGTCGGCGGTTCGAATCCGTCACGACCCACCAATTTGACAAGTTTGGGTCATCGTCACCAGCTACCGTGCAGTGGTAGTTCAGTTGGTTAGAATACCGGCCTGTCACGCCGGGGGTCGCGGGTTCGAGTCCCGTCCGCTGCGCCACTTATTTTAGTGGATTTAAAAACAAAATTTTTAAAGTTTTATGCCTCAAATCTCCCCTGATTTGAGGTTTTTTTTGGCTTAAATTTTATACCAAGTTATTGATTTTAAAAAATATATTATTTTATACATTTTTCTGTTGATGTGATTAGGAAAATTGATTTTGATTGTTAAGTTGAAAATATATCTATTTTTAACATTTAAGTAAAACTCACGTGACCAAACGCTTGTGACCAAAACGTGACCATTTTGTGACCAAAAATTTTGGCTGACGGTCTGTTAGGGTCACCCGCCAATTATTTTAGTGAGTTGGCAGGTGAGGTTTTTAGCCAACTGCAGTCTTTTATTACCCACCGTTTTCGTTGGCTTTTTATCATTTTGATGAATGTCACGGTGGTGTTTAGTCTATATATTGCCTTGAGTCGTTATGGCGATATTCGGCTTGGCCATCAGACAGAGCATCCTGAGTATAGCTTACTGTCATGGTTTGGGATGCTGTTTAGTGCAGGGATTGGGATTGGTCTGTTATATTGGGGGACGGCAGAGCCGTTATATCATTTTATGGCGCCTCCGATGGGGCAAGCTGAGACCGTAGAAGCGGCTAAACAAGCGATGAGTATTTCGTTTTTGCATTGGGGGATTCATGCGTGGGCGTTGTATTGTGTCGTAGCGTTGTCATTGGCGTATTTTCATTATCGCCGTGGCTTGCCGTTGTCGATTCGCTCGGTGCTGTACCCGTTGATTGGTCAAAAAATCTATGGCAAATGGGGGCATGTGGTCGATACCCTTGCGGTGTTTGGCACGATGTTTGGGGTGGTGACTTCCTTGGGGCTGGGTGCGATGCAAATCAACGCAGGCTTTAGCAATGTGTTTGGTATTCCCAACAATGTCCCGGTACAGCTTTGTCTGATTGCGATTATCACCGCGATGGCGACGCTATCAGTGATGATGGGGCTGGATAAAGGGATTAAACGCTTGAGCGATATCAATATTGTGCTGACTGTGTTGCTGCTTGGCTTTATGTTATTTTTTGGTCCGACCCAGTTTATCATCGATAGTTTTATTGAAAATATCGGCAATTATGTCAGTCAACTTATTCCACTAGGATTTTGGAGTGAGGCGTATAGCAATACGGATTGGCAGGCAAATTGGACGATTTTTTATTGGGCATGGTGGGTGAGTTGGTCGCCATTTGTGGGAATTTTTGTGGCGCGTATTTCTCGGGGTCGTACTATCAGAGAGTTTATTTTTGGGGTGTTATTTATCCCGATGCTGTTGTTGTTCTTTTGGTTTACCACCTTTGGCGGCAGCGCGGTACACATGGAATTGATGGGTAATTATGGGCTGATAGAAGCAGTCAAAGCCGATTATGGTAGTGCAATTTTTAAACTGATTGAATATTATCCTTTAACCAAGCCTTTGACGCTGGTGATTGTGGTGATGATTATGTTGTGGTTCGTTACTTCGTCAGATTCGGCAAGCCTT
Source organism: Enhydrobacter sp. 8BJ (assembly GCA_902506225.1). GTDB lineage: Bacteria > Pseudomonadota > Gammaproteobacteria > Pseudomonadales > Moraxellaceae > Faucicola. The sequence goes on from LR733345.1 coordinate 835,351, forward strand.
GTGATTGATATGCTCACCGCAGGCGGCGATACCAATCCGCCAAAAATCCAGCGGTTATTTTGGGCATTGAGCCAAGGGGTGATTGCTGCGGTATTATTGGTGGCAGGGGGGTTATCTGCGTTGCAAGCGGTCGCGATTATTGCAGGCTTTCCGTTTGCCATCGTGGTGTTTGTAATGATGTATTGCTTATGGCGAGGGCTAACACGCGATAGATTGACCTTGTACCGTAATCAACAATGGTATATCACGGCAGAGTCTGCTGAGCATAATTCAGCCAATGAGTTTATTGATGAACATTTATTGCTGGGTCCGCCCGTGGTGGCTAAAGATGACTAATATTGTTTTTCTTGATTAACATAAATAGACGGGTGCAAGCATCGCAAAGCTGATGCCCGTCTAGGCAGTTAACCAATGGACGTCAATTGACAGAGTAACAGCCTAGACATGCGTTACAAAGAAAAACGCTATAACAAATGCCTAATCTATGGCAATATTTGATATGCCCATAAAATTGTATACCCATCAAATAATGAGGAAACCCCAATGAGCAAGCCTGAAAAACCTTTTATTGCGCTTAATATCGCAATCTTAACTGTATCAGACACCCGCAGTTTAGAAGAAGATACCTCTGGTAAATACCTAGCCGATAGCCTTGTCGAATCAGGGCATACCCTGGCGGAGAGAGCCATACGCACCGATGATATTTATCAAATCCGTGCGATCGTGAGTCAATGGATTGCCGACCCTGCGATTCACGCTATCATTACCACTGGTGGGACAGGTTTTTATATCCGTGACCAAATCCCTGAAGCCCTAAGCCCGCTGTTTGATAAAGAAGTACAAGGTTTTGGTGAGATGTTCCGCGCGCTATCTCGTGATGAAATCGGCATGTCGACCTTGCAATCTCGTGCCCTAGCAGGCATGGCGAATAATACGGTGATTTTTTGTTTACCTGGCTCTTCGGGTGCCTGTCGCACAGGCTGGGAAGGCATTATCAAAGAACAGCTCGACAACCGTACCCGTCCATGTAACTTTGTGCCGCATCTGATGCGTGAAAATCCAAAACATGACCATTAAATTGGCAGGGGTGGTGATTTTGGCGGGGGGTGAATCATCTCGGATGGGTTCGCCCAAGGCGTTATTAAGCTTGCCAAATGGCGAAACTTTGCTTGATTTTCATATTCGTCATGCCAAACGCTTAAATGTCCCTGTCATGGTGGCGGATAATGGTAAGCGCTTATGTCATGATGCAACCGTCAAAATCATTGATGATTATGTGCCAAATCAACAAGATGGCAAAGGAGCAGGGGCGTTATCAGCCATGGCAAGTGCCATGAATCAAGTCATGTCTCCTTGCCATTATTTACTGGTGATAAGCTGTGATAGTTTGGTTCATGCCCATCAAGTTTTTGATAAGTTGCATTATGCGGTAACCGATAATGAAGCGGTGATTTATTTAAAAGCTGAAAAGGATTATCCATTGTTGGGTTTGTATCGTACGGATTTATTAATAAAATTATACGATTATTTGGATAAGGGGCAGCGTGCAGTGATGAAGTTTTTGGCGGATAAAAAAATACAAACCGCTGCATTGCCAAATGAATGGATAGCTTTAGCAAATTTTAATACCAAAAACGAATTTGATCTGGCGTTGAACTCACTCAATGAAATAGGATAAATAGGTCAAATTTTGGGAAATTATTCACATTAACAGCATATAAAATAATTTCATCAATTAATGGGAGGATTAAGGGTATGAGTTAAAATTTAGGCATGGTAATTGCATTTTTAAATTACCTTGTTTGATTATGTTGGAAAACTGCTATGCCTTCAATCAGTAGCCCTGTGAGTGTTGAATTTTTTGCCAATGACAGCGTGAAAGAAAATCGTTTTGACCTTCTTACAGCCCCCAAACATGCAAAATCTGTACAAAATCAGGGCAAAGTGTATCTTGTTGGTGCAGGAACCGGTGACCCTGAACTCTTGACCATCAAAGCTTATAAAACCATCTTGCAAGCGGATGTGATTTGTTATGACAATTTGGTGAGTGATGAGATTTTGGCAATTAATACAACGGCAGAAAAAATCTATGTGGGTAAAAAATGCCACCAACACAGCATGTCCCAGCAAGACATCAATGGCTTATTAGTCACCCTAGCCCAACAAGGCAAAACTATTGTACGCTTAAAGTCGGGTGACCCGTTTATCTTTGGGCGTGGCGGTGAAGAAATGCAAACCGTGATTGGTGCAGGGGTGGCGTGTGAGTCGATTGCAGGCATTACCACCGCGCTAGCAGTTGCCAATAGCGTCAATATTCCGCTCACCCATCGTGACTATGCGCAATCCGTCAAATTTGTGACAGGATTCTTGAAGGCAGACACGCCAAATGAACAATATGCAGAGCTGCTTGCCGATAATCAAACGGTGGTGTTTTATATGGGATTAAATACCTTGCCAAATTTAACCCAAGGTCTGTTGCAAGCGGGTAAATCAGCCGATACACCATTTGCGATTATTGCCAATGTCAGTCGTCCTAACGAGCAAGTTTTGGTGGCTACGCTAAGCACCATTCAAGCATTGCAAAATGACGCTAAACTGCCATCCCCTGCGGTGATGATTATGGGCGATGTGGTATCGCTGTATCATCAATTAAATACGCCTACTTTAACGTATGCCGCATTGTAGCATTGTTGGGATGATAAGACTGTACAGATTGTAGCCATAATTAATCGGTTAATCAGTAATTAGTCAGAGTGAAAACTATGATGACAGAGGGGCGCTGAATGCTTGCCCTCTATTGTTGTCACCACCTAAAACATAAAAAAGGCATGCGGTTTTCATGCCTTTTTTATGTTTGTGAGAATGTTGTGCGGGGTTTGGGCAAATTCAATATGTCCTTACAGTTAATAAAGACTAAATCATTACCACGCCATTGGTCACGCTCACAGGATACGATTTTAACGCCACTTGCTCATCATCAATGCATTTACCTGTCGCCAACTCAAAGCGTTGTTTGTACATGGGTGATGCGACATATCGTACCTTTTTCCCGTCAATTTCACAGCTACCCAGTAGTCCACGAGAGATAACATTGGCTTGGCTAAAAGGGTCAAAGTTGTGCATGGCAAAAACGTCATCATTTTGGGTACGAAAGATCGCGACTTGCTCGCCGCCCACTAATGCACATACGCCTGTTTCTGGGATAATATCATCAAGTTTACAGATTTCATTCATCGTAATTTTCCATTATTTTGATTGAAAATGGCAAGCTAAATTAGCGCCATTTTGCTATTGTTAACCATTAAGCAAGCTCGATGTCCGCTTGGGATGGAATGGCGTTGTAAGCTAATCCTTGCTTTTCCTCAGCCGTTGCAGGGCGAATTTGGCTCCGCTCTTCGACAAATACCACGTTGTCATCGACTTTGTCACTGTTGATAAAGTGCTTAAAGCGTTTGAGGCGCTCTGGGTCAGATAGTGTAGTTTTCCATTCACACTGGTAAGCGTCAATGTCGGCTTGCATTTGGGTTTCAAGCTCATGAGCAATGCCCAAGCTATCATTGATAACCACGTCTTGAATATACTCAAGACCACCTTCCATTTTTTCACGCCAGACTGACGTGCGTTGTAAGCGGTCACCAGTTTTGATATAAAACATTAAGAAACGATCGATATATTTAATTAACGTTGCTTTGTCTAAATCACTGGCAAACAGCTCAGCGTGACGAGGCCGCATACCGCCATTGCCACAGACATATAGATTCCACCCATTTTCAGTGGCAATAATACCAACATCTTTGCCTTGGGCTTCGGCGCACTCTCGAGTACAGCCTGATACACCGAATTTGATTTTATGCGGGGCACGTAAGCCTTTGTAGCGGTTTTCCAGTTCGATCGCCAAGCCAACGCTATCATCTACACCATAGCGACACCATGTGCTACCGACGCAAGATTTGACGGTACGCAAAGACTTGCCATAGGCATGCCCTGTTTCAAAACCTGCGTTGATTAAGCGTTCCCAAATATCGGGCAATTGGTCACTACGAGCACCAAATAAATCCACACGTTGCCCACCAGTGATTTTGGTGTAAAGTCCAAAATCTCGAGCCACTTCGCCCAGTACGATGAGTTTTTCGGCGGTAATTTCACCGCCCGCAATACGCGGTACGACTGAGTAAGTACCATCTTTTTGGATATTCCCCAAGAAAGCGTCATTGGTGTCTTGTAGCGCAACCAGTGGTTTATCTAAGATATAGTCATTCCAGCAAGACGCCAAAATCGAGCCAATCGTTGGTTTACAAATTTCACAGCCATCGCCGTGTCCGTGTCTTTCAATCATCTCTTCAAAGGTGTGGATATTGCTGACGCGCACCAAGTGATACAATTCTTGGCGAGAGTAAGCAAAATGCTCACAGATATGGTTTTTAACTTCGATACCGCGTTTTTTAAGTTCTGACACTAAGGTATCTTTGACGATTTGGGCACAACCGCCACAGCCTGTACTGGCCTTAGTGCAGATCTTGATGTCTTCATAAGTCATGGCCCCATTGTCCACGGCTGCGCAGATTTGACCTTTGCTGACGTTATAACATGAGCATAGGGTAGCGGTATCGGGCAGATTTTCAACGCCCATAACGGGTTTTTCGACATTTGGTAAAATCAAGCTTTCTGGGTGTAATGGTAAATCAATACCATTTAAAAATAACTGGAGCAAGTTGCTGTAATCTTCCGTATCACCCACAAGTACCGCACCGAGCAAGCGTTTGCCATCGTCCGAGGTGACTAATTTTTTATACACGCCTGTTTTGGGATTTTGATACACAAAGCTCAAGCAATCTTTGATTTTGCCATGCGCATCGCCGATACTACCAACATCCACGCCCATCAGTTTGAGTTTAGTGCTCATATCCGCCCCGTCAAACAGGCTGTCATGCTCACCTGCTATTTGTGAGGCACATACGCTTGCCATGGTGTAGCCTGGAGCAACCAGCCCGTAGATTTTGTTATCCCACAAGGCACATTCTCCAATCGCATAAATATCTGGCTCGCTTGTTTGACATGTGTCATCAATGACGATACCGCCACGTTCGCCAAGTTTTAGCCCAGAATCTCGTGCAATGGTATCTTCAGGGCGAATCCCTGCACTAAATAGAATCAAATCGGTATCGAGCAAAGTGCCGTCAGCAAATTGCATGGTTAAAAAACTAGCGTCATCGTCATGGTTATCGATGATTTGCTGAGTATTTTTACCGGTTAGTACCGTAACGCCCAAGTCTTCGATTTTTTTCTTTAGCAACTCTCCGCCTGCGGCATCTAGCTGTACGCCCATAAGTTGGGGTGCAAACTCGACTACATACGTGGTTAAACCCAGTGTTACCAAGGCTTTGGCGGCTTCTAATCCCAATAAACCACCGCCAACCACCACACCACGTTGGACACGTGGATTGTCCGCAGTTGCTAAAATAGCATCTAAGTCATCAATGGTGCGATACACATGGCAGTGGGCATGGTCATTGCCCTGTACTGGGGGTACGAATGGATACGAGCCTGTTGCTAACACCAATTTTTCAAATTCTAAGGTGTTGCCCTTGCTGGTGATAAGAGTTTTAGTTTGCGGATCAAAACTTGCGACGCCTTCACCCAAATGCAAAGTAATGCCCGCTTGCTCATAGTTTGCCAGATCCACTAAATTAAGCTGACTGGCATCTTTGTGTTCAAAGTAACTGGACAAATACACCCGATCATACGCAGGGCGACTTTCAGCACTAAACACATGGATTTGGTAAGTTTGGTGTAGGCGTTTTTCAATCGCTTTTTCGATAAAGTGGTGTCCAACCATCCCATTACCGACGACGATAAGATTTTTCATGTATTTATCCCTTCTAAAGAAACATTGGCTTTTTGACTAGGATAATGATTAGCTTTTGGCGAGTATTATCCCAAGTTTTTCTATACTGTTATATAAGCAAACTTTATGCCAATATTTAAATTTACTATAAATTTCAATGGGTTAAAAAATATAGGTTAATTGTCTATTAAGAAAAATAACTCACATTGTTAGTGATTTAACGCAACCAGTAGCCAAGTGATGAGCAACAGCGCCGTTAATATGCCACTGACCAGTTGCCAAAACAGCACAGGATGTTTGTCAATCAGCGGCTGCTTGGCTTTATCGTCGGCATGGCTTTTGGGGTCAAGGTCGGTGAGAAAATCGCCAATGCTCTGATAGCGGCGGTTGCTATCTGCTTGCAGCGCACGAATCAACACGTCATTGACCCAAAATGGCAAATCTGTGCGCAATTGCCGCACGTTTTTGAACGCCAGTTTTTGGGTGGTTTGGGCGGTCATCGCAGTGGTCAAGGTGTCGACATCAAACGGCTGTAGCCCTGTCAGCATCTCATAAGTCACCACACCCAGCGAGAAAATATCGGAATACACCCCTTTTGGTGCATCGCTAAAATATTCAGGAGCAATGTAATGCAAATCGCCCACAGGCGGTGTATGCGCTGTTTTTAGGAGTAAAGAGCCAACCGAACCAAAGTCAATGAGTTTGATATGACCCGATGGCAGCAGCATGATATTTTCGGGCTTGATATCTTGATGGAGTAAATAATTACGGTGCATGGCTCGCAGCGCCATGCCAATTTGATTGACAATAGCAAAAGTTTGGGCAACCGATAACGGCGGTTGGGTGTCGATAAATTCACGCAAGCTCATGCCTTGCAAAAATTCGGTGACATGGTACAGATATTGGCTATTTATCGGCTTGGGGTAAAATTTTAGTAAGCTTGGGTGATTGAGGCTTAACCCTATTTTTTCTTCTTTTAAAAACAGCCGTAAAAATCCGCTATCGTCTTCATAATAGGCAGATGGCACTTTGATAATACGCTGATTATTGGCTGTGTCGGCGGTGCTGTCGGTTGCCAAATACACGCTACTGCGTGGGGTGTTTTGCACTACTTTGTCAATGGTAAAATGATCAAGCTTGTCGCCGACCGTCAGCACAGGCGGAATGCGTAAACGGGTAACGGCATGACGACTGTCTGTATGTTCGGCAAGGTCAGCTTTGTCAAAATCTGCATTCGCCAAAATTCTCGCAACTTTTGGCAAGACGGCTATCATCACGCAGCTGACATTGTCATTACTGCCATTTTCCAATGCCACTTGGCACAAGGTCTCTGGCAAATTTTCTAAGTCTAAGGTGGTGGAATTATCCAGCGCCAACAATTTGCCCAATGCCGATTGGGTGAGTAACAATAACTCATCATCACCGATAAATTCATACACGCCATCGGTCATTATCAAAAACACATCTTCGGGCAACACATCAATTTGGGCAAGTTGTAATTCCACATGGGCATCTGCGCCAAGTGCAGCGGCTAACGCGCCTTTGTCTCGCCCTCGTTTGTGTCTGTGGTCTTGGGTGAGTACGCGCAGTTTGTTGTGTCGTAGCCGATAGATACGGCTATCACCCGTGTGGAATAACACTGCCGAGTGCTCGGATAATAAAGGCTCGGTAAACAGCAGACCAGATAAGGTTGAGAGTAATTTGGGCAAATACCGCTGCGAGGCTGAATCAAAGCTGTCATGGTGATCACTAAAATACAAAAAATCATTAATAATATGCACGCTTTTGGTGAGCATTTGTGCCAGCATTTCGGCACTGTTGTTATTCAATGAATCGCTAGTAACAGCGCTAGTAATAGGGCTAGTAACAGGGGGTGTCACCATGTCAGCTTGGTGCATGGTTAATTGGTCGATCAGCGTATCAATCACCCATTGACTAGCGAGCTTTGGCTGTCCGCAGCTGCTGACGCCGTCAGCTAAAGCGGTGACTTGCCATGCAAGCTGAGCGGCGCTGCTATCCCCTGTTGGCACCAGCGTTTGCACCGTCAAGGTGTCTTGGTTTTCGGCTTTGCGCCCTGCATGACTAGCAGCACGGGTCAGCAGTTGCGGCAAGGATTGTGGTAAGGATTGAAAACTGGGGGGATTTTGCTGAATGGCTTTTGACATGGGTTTTTCCTTACTAGCACGGTTGCTACGCATTGTGCAAAAATGAAAAAAGGGCATACACCCTTTTTTGCCTTACTAACTAGATTTCCTTGTCCACTGGTTGACTATTTTTTGGTTGGATTTAGTGAGCGATTAGGCTACCGCAATTCGCTCAATCGTGCCATCTTCGTGCACCTCGATCATATGTCCTTGTGGCTCGCTCAAGAAGGTCGCGCCAATAAAGGCAATCCCTGCAAAAATCGCGAGGGTAATAAAGAATCCTGTTGGCGATACCATAGAGAAAATAGTCAAAAACAACACCCCACCTACGTTACCATACGCACCCGCCATACCAGCAATTTGCCCTGTCATACGGCGTTGAATGAGCGGAACCACTGAGTACACTGCACCGCATGCTGCTTGCACAAATACAGAAGTAAGCAGCACGATTGCCACTGCACCCGCCAATGGTAACTTGGTCATTTGCGTCATTAGCAGATAACCCACCGTTTGCCCTGCCAATGCAATCATCAATACTTTACGACGACCGACCGCATCGGACATAAAACCACCGCCAGGACGAGCAAATAAATTCATCACCGCAAAACAGCCTGCAGTCAACCCTGCTAAAGTATGCGATACACCATAGTTGGTAATAAAAAATTGCGGCAACATCGACACCACTGCCAACTCAGAGCCAAAACATGCCAAATACGCCATGTCCAAAATCGCCACTTGTTTAAACTGATAACCATATTCTGGATTTACCGCAGGGCGAGATGTATCAAATAAATGCTTATTGACTGACCAGATTTTGATATATTGATAGACTACAAGCACCGCCACCACCGCATATGCCAGCATGGTTTGATTAGCGGTTAATAATTTTAATCCACTAGGTGACAAACGCCACGCCAACAAAAACAAAATCGCATAAACCGGTAAAATCATCACCGCATAAAAGTAAAAATCTGCCTTGTTTGATACTTCCAAACCGCCTGATTTTTTTGGTTTAAAATAAGTCGCACCTTTGGGTGTATCACTGACGCCACGATAAAAAATGACCGAATAAACAATCGCAATCACGCCTGTTGTCGCAATCGCATACCGCCAACCATCTGCACCGCCATACACTAAGGCAAGAATCGGCATCGACATCGACGCTACTGCCGCCCCAAAATTGCCCCAACCGCCGTACACCCCTTCTGCCGAGCCGACTTCATTGACAGGAAACCATTCTGAAATCAAACGAATCCCAACCACAAATCCTGCACCGACAAAACCTAGCAAAAACCGCCCAATCGCCAGCATTTGGAAACTTTGGGCAAATGCAAACACAAAACACAAAAAACCGCTAATCAACAACACAGCACTATATGAACGCTTGGGGCCGTATCTATCGACCATCGCGCCGATTAGCAAACGGGCAGGAATGGTCAAAGCCACATTGAGCATCAAGATCGCTTTGACTTGTCCATCGCTCAAATGAAAATATTGTTTGATAGTTGGCATCAATGCCACATGAGCAAACCAAATTAAAAAGGTGACGAAAAAAGCAAACCAGGTGTAATGTAACACCTTGATACGGGGTAATTTCATAGCAAACAGCGGTAAACGTTGGGGCATCTGCTTCTCCTTTAAGTAAGCCTGTATGGTTCACGGTAACAAGGCAAAAGCAATATTTATGCCATTATCATAAACTTTTGTTTTTACAATAATTTTTTTGAATGACCCATCAATTAGCTATTTTGCTGTGATAAAACTTTCACCGATTAGCATAAATGATAAAAATTTGATGCTGTACTGCACTATTTTGGTAAGTAATCGATAAGGTAAAAGAATAATGCAAATAAATAAGCAAAAAAAATGTCTAAAAATATTTTAAAAACAGTCAAACAGTCAAACAGTTATCTACAGTTAAAGAGGTTAAATTCAAAGAGTGGTCAACATCCATCACACTGTCCGACAAATAATAGCCAAAATTTAAAACACCATAAAAAACAGTAAAAAACAACGGTTTAAAACGGTTGGCATAAATTTTGAATTATCTAAAGGGCTAAATTTTAAAGTACTAGCTTCTAAAGTATTAAATATCGGGTCGGATAAGCAAGGTCAGCCAAACAATGCAACACACACACATTCTTATCATAGGGGCGGGGATGGCAGGGACACGCTTTGCCATGCAGTATGCCAAAAGCAGACTGAGTGCCCACAGCGGATTGGGGGTTGACAGCCAGGGCGAGCAAAGTCGAGATGAGTTTGCCATCACGCTTATCAACAGCGAGCCGTATGCAGGCTATAACCGTATTATGCTATCGCCTGTATTGGCAGGGGAAAAACGCTTCGCTGAGATTTATCTATTTTCTCAAGAGGAGTACGCTAACCATAACATCACTGTAAAGACAGGTTGCACTGTTAGCGATATCAATCTTGCTGCTCATCAGGTCATCACCGACAGCGGCGAAACCATCGGCTATGACAAATTGGTGTTTGCCACAGGTTCAACGCCATTTATTTTGCCATTGCCCAATCATACCGCAAAAGGCGTCATGGGTTTTCGTACCAAAGCCGATGTGGACGCTATGCTAGATATCGCAAAAACCAATCATAATGGCAAAAAATCTCCAAAATGCCTGGTTATCGGCGGTGGGTTACTCGGTCTTGAGGCTGCCAATGCCTTGGTACAACAGGGAGCGAAAGTCACTGTGGTACATGGGGCAGGCTATTTACTCAATCGCCAACTCGATAAAACCGCTGCCGATTTACTGCAAACTTACTTTGAAAACAAAGGTATTGAGTTTGTGCTCAACGCCAACTCTCAAGCGATTTGCGTGGATGAGGATAACCAGGTTACTGGACTGACTTACACGGATAATGTCGACATATCCCTCCCCGCCAAAACCATTGACAGCGATTGCATTATCATGACCGTCGGCGTGCGACCCAATATTGCCCTTGCGCAACAGGTCGGTATCACTTGCGAGCGGGGGATTTTGGTTGATAACCAAATGCGAACCCATACCCCAGACGTGTATGCGATTGGTGAGTGTGTACAGTTTGACAACCAGCTATTTGGGCTCGTCGCACCTGTATATGAGCAAGCCAATATTCTGCTACATACCTTAAACGAGCAGCCAGGCAGCACCTCGCCCGTGTTTAGCATACAACCAACGGCAACCAAACTAAAGGTCTCGGGCGTGGCGCTATTTTCGGCAGGTGATATCGATGTGAGTCACGACTGCGAGCAGTTGATTTATCAAGATCCTAGCCATAGCATCTATCAAAAAATCACCGTAAAAGACAACCGTATTTTATCTGCAGTGCTATATGGTGATGTACAAGAGGGCAGTTGGTTTTTTGAACTGATTCAAAATCAACAAGATATTTCAGCCATCAAAGATAAATTACTGTTTGGCAAAGCGTTTTGTGAAGAGTTGCTGGCGGGCTGATCTGACTGGTAGAAATTAAAAATAGTAAAAGGTTAACGTGTGACAACAACTATACAACATTTAGCATCACAAAAATCTCCCCTGACCCAAGTCAAGACTACCTGTGCCTATTGCGGTGTTGGCTGTGGCGTGTTGGCGACGATTGATGAGAATACCCAACACGTCAGCATTGACGGTGATCCAACCCATCCTGCCAACTTTGGCAAATTATGCTCCAAAGGCAAAGCGTTGGGCGATACGCTTGATCGTGACCGCCGTTTGGCCCATCCGATGATTCATGGCGAGCCAGTCGATTGGGATACCGCCACCGATTTTGTTGCCAAATCATTGCAACAGACCATTGATGAATATGGCGCCGACAGCGTTATGCTATATGTATCGGGGCAACTGCTCACCGAAGATTATTACGTGGCAAACAAATTTACTAAAGGTTTTTTGGGTACCAATAATTTGGACTCCAATTCTCGACTGTGTATGTCATCAGCGGTGGCTGGCTACAAGCGAGCATTTGGCTCGGACACTGTGCCTTGTAATTATGAAGACATCGAAAACAGCGACCTATTTATCATTATCGGTTCGAATATGGCGTGGTGTCATCCGATTTTATTTGGTCGGTTAAAATCCAGCAAACAAGCCAATCCCAACAAAAAAATCGTGGTGATTGACCCACGAGCCACTGACAGCACCGCGATTGCTGACTTGCATTTGCCGATTCGCTCTGGCACAGATACCCATTTATTTGTCGGACTACTCAATTACTTGCACCAAAACGGCTATGCCAATCACGATTATCTTAGGCATTGTGACAATCTTGCTGATGCGCTTGCAGCCAGTGACAGTTGGACGATTAAAAAAGTTGCCAAAATCTGCGGTGTCCACGAAAGTGATTTAACCGAGTTTTATCAATTGTTTGCCACTACCACGAAAACCGTGAGTTTTTACTCCATGGGCGTCAATCAAGCCAGTAATGGCACCGATAAGGTCAATAGCATTATCAATTGCCACCTTTATACAGGCAAACTGGGTTATCAAGGGGCAGGGGCGTTCTCAATTACAGGACAGCCCAATGCCATGGGTGGGCGAGAGGTCGGGGCGTTAGCCAATCTGCTTGCCAGTCATTTTGAGCTCAAAAACAGCGACCATCGTCAAACAGTAGCCAACTTTTGGCAAGCACCGACTAGTATTAGTGGTAAAGATGGTATCAAGGCCACCCAATGTGCCGATGCCATTTTGGAGGGGCAAATTAAAGCGATTTGGATTATGGCGACCAATCCTGTAGTCAGTCTGCCAGAAGCAGACAAATTTGCCATGGCATTACAGCAATGCCCACTGGTCATCGTGTCTGACTGCTCAAAAGACAGCGACACGCTCGACTTTGCTCATGTGGCTTTGCCCGCGCAAGGCTGGAGTGAAAAATCAGGCACGGTCACCAACAGCGAACGCCGCATCTCTCGCCAGCGCCGTTTAGTCACCCCATTTGCTGATGCCAAGCCCGACTGGTGGATAGTCAGCCAAGTGGCACAGAAAATGGGTTTTGTGGGTTTTGATTACACCCACGAATCCCAAGTCTTTACCGAACACGCTCGGCTCAGTGGCGAGAAGAATGGCGGTGAAAAAAATACAGATAGCCGAAGTTTTAACATCAGCCATTTAGCCCATATTAGCCAAAACGAGTATGATAATTTGGCACCGTTTCAGTGGGGTCAACCGCATTATTTTGGACTACAAAAACAAGACCCACATACCACTATCGGCACCACTTACACCGATACCCAAAAACTGCATTTTGTTACCGTTACTCCTGCAGTACCCAAATCATTGCCTGATGAGCAATATCCACTGGTGCTTAACACAGGTCGCTCGCGTGACCAATGGCATACCATGACCCGCACAGGGATTGCCCCACAGCTCAATCAGCATTTACCGCACCCACTGGTTGCGATTCATCCAAGTGACGCCAAACCTTTGGGTCTACAAAATAACGATTTTGTGCAAATTAACAGCCCCAACGGTACTATCTTAGTGCGAGCGGATGTGACCGAAAAACAACGCCAAGGCGATGTGTTTATACCCATGCACTGGAATCAGCACTTTGCCGCCAATGCGCGTGTCGGTAAGCTTATCAGCAATCATCATGACCCCTTTTCGCAGCAACCGCAGCTCAAGCACCAACCTGTCAGGCTGCAAAAGCTAACCATGCAAGCATTTGGATGGTTATTGATTGATAAACATTGTGATGAAAACCTGCTAACTTGGCTCGAATCGCCAGATATGACTTATTGGGTGCGTAATCGCCAGTCAAACAGTAGCCAGTATTTTTTTGCCATTGATAATCAGTCTGCGTTCATGACAACTTGGTTTGATAAGCAATATTGGCAACAGCAGTTAAGTGTATGGCTCTATCAACCAGCGCAAGCCTACAACTTTGATATTATCCATTATCAACATATTGATACCGATAACACCAGCCAAGATTTACGACTTGCGATATTGCAAAATGGGCAAGTCCATGCGCTAGTATTTTTGAGCACCCACGAGCATAAACTACCCACCCATAACTGGCTAGATAGCCAATTTGGCAGAAGTCTTGATAACCATACGCGTAAATGGCTACTAATGGGCAAACCTGCCACGGGTTTTATTGATACAGGGCGGATTGTTTGCTCTTGTATGTCAGTGGGTGAAAATACCATTGTTGAGACGATAAAAAAATATCACTGTAAAACCGTCGTTGAGGTTGGCAAACATTGCAAAGCAGGCACCAATTGTGGCTCCTGTCTAGGAGAGATTAGCAAAATTTTAGCGGGGTGACATTGTTATAACTTGTTGAAAGGATGATTGGGCGAACTTTAAGCCACTTTATCATTTCGCTTGATGTTGCCTGAGTTTACTTGGCTACTTATTGATAACTAGCGTTAGATATTCGAAAAAAAGGGAAATAATTGGAAAAATTAATTGATAATGATTATCATTTATATTATCATTCTTGCTGCTTTGTAACGCTTCTCTTTTTTTATATATCTGAGTGATTTTATGAATACTGCCAATGCTAGTTTACCGCCGCGTGGTGCTTTGCGCTATTTAAGTGTGTGTGTATTAACCACCCTTTATTCACCGTTGGCAACAGCGAGTGAGCCAGAACCCGTCACTACCTTGCAGACCATTACTTTTAATGCCCGTCAATATACCCCAGCCAAACAAACTGAGAACGTCCGCCATGACAGCTCAGTCAAGGTACAGCAAGCTGATTTACTCAATCAATATTTACCGACGGTTGCTGGGGTGAATGTCGGTGGCACTTCGGGGATGGATCAGCATATTTATATTCGCGGTTTGGGCTCAGACAATGCAGGCAGTGCCTTAAAAATCACCGTGGATGGGGTGCGCCAACCGGAAACGCGCGGTTTTAACCACTCCGGAATTAGTGGACTTGACCCAGATTTGTATAAAACAACAGAGGTGTCAGTGGGTAATAACTCGGTGACTTTGGGCAATAATGCCATCGGTGGCGGTGTGGCGTTTACCACGGTGGATGCACAAGACTTGCTACTACCAGATCAAAAAATGGGGGCAAAAGTTAAACTGGGCTATGCCAGTAACGATCAGCAATTTCAGCGAAGCCTAACGACCTATGCCAAACCCAATGAGCAATTGGACATGATTGTGTCTTATGGTGAGCGTGACAGCGATGGCGGCGAAGATGGCAAAGGCAACCACATCCAAGGTGATGATATTACTATCAAAAGTATACTAGCCAAAGTCAATGTGATGCCGGCAGAAGGTCACAAAATTACTGCCAGTTACCAAAGCTATGACAATGACGGCAACTATCCGTTTCGCCCCAATATCGGCTACCAAGCCAATTTACCCAATAATATTCATCCTGGCTACACCAATAATGAAACCTATGCACTCGGCTATGAGTATAAACCGCATAGCAATTTTGAGCTAAACAGCAAAATTTATCATTTAACCAATGAATCGCTGTCGCAAGGACTGCGCGGAACGACCCCCATGCGTATAGCCACATCAGGCAAAACCGATGGCATGACGGCAAGTATCAAACAGCAACTGACGCAGCATCATGGTGACCATGCTTTGACACATACGCTCAACTATGGGGTAGAAGGCTATAAAAAATCAGCGACGTTAGAGAGTAGTGATATCACAGAAGACGCTACCAGCGTAGGGGTGTACTTACAAGACCGAATCGAATTGGGACGATTTGCGCTGACGCCTGGCGTACGCTTTGACCATTATAAGCCGTCAGAGCGTTTAAGCAGTGACGACTACAATCAACTGTCGGGCGCATTGGCAGGGGAATTTAAACTAACGCCAAATCACAGCTTATTTGCCAGTTATACCCAATTGTTTAATGGACCACCCTTGCCAGAAACCGTCTACCAATCTGGGCAAACCTTCGTCAATAAAGACCTCGAAGCAGAAACAGGCGCAAACGCAGAGCTGGGTATCAGTAGCCGTTTTCAAGGGGTGTTTGACAGTCAAGACAGTATGTCGCTGACAGCGAAGGTCTTTGATACCCAGTATGACAATAAAATCGACCGCATAACAGGCGTTGACTGTGCCACAGGTAACTCAGTGACAGGCGGGCAATGTGCTAGCTACATCAATGCAGGTGAAACTACCATCAAAGGCTACGAGCTGAGCGCAAAATATCGGCTAAATAATATGCGCTTGAATGCAGGCTATGCCCATGCCAAAAGCGAAACCGAGCAAGGCTACCAACTCAACAAAGACTCAGGCGATCAGTTAAACCTAGGCTTTAATTATGACATCAATGACAAATTCAGCCTTGGAAGTGCCATCCGCCATGTCAAAGGTTTAACGCGTCGCACCAGCGCTACTGCCGTCGCTGATTTGCCAAGTTTTACCACCTATGATGTATTTGGTAGCTATCGTCCAAGCGCGTTACCGCAATTAATTGTGGATGCTGGCGTGTATAACCTTACAGATGCTTACTACTATGAGCACGTATCCAATACCGGTGATAAAGCCATGGGGCGCAATGTTAAAGTAACGCTAAGTTATCAGTTTTAAATCCAATGGGTGATAACCATCAGCATGATGGATTGCCCATTACGGTTTAATATTTTCATAAAATATTGCAGAAAAATTTTGCTTATGTCTAAAATCCAATTTTTTACCCGTCCTACTATCACAAGGTTTGGCGGGGTATCAAGACAATTGCCTAGGGTATTGGTCGGTGTATTTTCTACGTTCACTACCATGGCTTATGCCCAAACGGGTACGACTACCAGTGCAGTGGGTACGGCGGCTTTAACTGATAATGGCAATGACCCACAGCCTGCCGTTACCACGCTTGACACCATTATCATTCAAGCACAAGATGCCAGTCAGCCGTATGCTGCTACCCAAGCGAGCAGTATTTTAAAATCGGATGAAAAATTGTTTGATAGCGCAAAATCGGTGAGTGTGGTCACGCAAAATCAGTTGCAACAAAAACAGGCGACCACGTTAGCCGATGCGCTCAAAGGCGTGGCAGGGGTAACGACAGGGCAGTATGGTCGTCGTGGTTGGGATGATATTGCGATTCGCGGACAATTAGCGAGCTCACAAATCCTGGTCGATGGGATGCGCACAGCGACTTCTAGCAATTTTTTAAATAGTATGGATATCTCTGGGCTAGAATCAATTGAGGTGGTCAAAGGCCCTGACAGCGTCGGCTTCGGGCAGATGATGCCGGGTGGTGTGGTTAATTTAACCACCAAAAAACCCAAAGACGAAACATTCAAAAACCTCACACTTTCAGCAGGCAGCAACGATTTTTATCAAGCAGCTTTTGATATCAACTATGCCCCCAATGGCTCAACCGATGGGGCATTTCGTCTCAATGGGCGTGTTTCTGACCAAAATGACCCCACCGATTATGTGTATTTCAAAAATTACTATCTAGCGCCTTCTTATCGTTTTGCTCTCGGTGATAATACAGATGTCACTTTGTTGGCAAGTTACCAAAAGCATGATTACATCCGCCAACAAGGGCTACCACTACAAAATAACGCCTACAAGACATACGCATCGAGTTTATTTTTTGGTGAGCCCAATTATACTGTCCAAGATGAGCAATATCGTCTCGGCTATCAGCTTGACCATGATTTTGATTCAGGTTGGCGTCTCAAGCAAAACTTTGCGCTGTCAAGACGCGTCGCCGATGCCGATGCGATTTTGGCAAGCGGTACCTCGCCGATAACCACGACTGGCAATATCAAACGCCAGTTAAGCTTGCTCGATAAGCAAGATACTATCGTGTCAATGGACAATCGTTTTGACAAAACCTTTAGTCATGATAACGTCAGTCACGCGGTTTCAGTGGGGTTAGACGCCTTTCATGAGCGTAGTGATTATCAGCAACAAGTGTATGCTTATAGCCCCTTAAACTTAAATAATCCTGTCTATGGTGTGGGCAAAATCACCAACACCACACCCACCACCGACAAGCACAGTGTAAATTATTTACAGTATCTGGGGCTATATGCCAAAGATACCATCAAAGTGAATTCTCACTGGATTATCGACTTGGCAGGGCGTCATGATTGGTCAGATGTCAAAAGCAACGATGTAAAAAAAGATACCACCGTCAAAAATTCTAACAATGCTTTCACCGGCTCAGCCTCATTGATGTATCAAGTCAATGACAAAATTGCGCCGTATATCAGCTATGCCACCGCATTTTTGGCGACCACCGACGCGGGCAAAGATGGCGATTTGCTTGACCCAGAAAAAGGGGAACAATACGAAATTGGCGTCAAACTGCAGACGCCAGACGAGCGCACCCAAGCTTCGCTGAGCTATTATGATTTGACGCGCAAAAACGTCAGCGAAAGTTATACTGATGGCATAGAGACTTATAATGTGGCGGTTGGCGAGCAACAAACCAAAGGTTTTGAGGCTGAACTGACCTCAGCAGTCAATGACAACTGGAACGTTAGCGCAGGCTATAGCTATATCCCCACCGCCAAAATCACCCAAGCGTCCAACAAATCCGATTATGTTGTCGGTCAGCGTATCAACCACATACCCAAACAAGCCTTCAATATCAGCACACAATACTATTTTGCGCCATCGCATTTGGGCTGGTATGTCGGGGCAGGCGCGCGTTATGAAGGGCAACATCATGCTGAGCGTGGCTCATCTAAGGTCGATTTACCAAGCTATACCCTATATGATGTTGAAGCAGGCTATAGTGCCAACCATTGGCAATTGGGTCTGTCGGTCAAAAACTTAACCGATAAAGCCTATTATTCAGGCACAAGCCCGAATGCCGCTATGATTATGTTTGGTGAACCCCGTACCCTGCGGGCAAATTTAACCTATAAATTTTAGGCGGCAATGTGACAAAACTTTATTTTGCCCAAGATAAAGCTCACACAAAGCGAATATAAAGAAGCAAATTGAGGTTTTAAAGCCATTTGATATCAAAGTTGCTTAATATTTTAAAGTGGGTTAATTAACGTGGTTTAGCATAGTCGCTTGTTCAATTTAGCCTAATTTTTAATATTTTTGTTGATAATGATTATCATTTATACTAACATTTAAAGTTAGTTTTTATATTTATCGTGTTATAGGAATGATTATGGATTTTGCAAATTACTGGCAATATACAGATGTAGTGACCAAGACGTTATTTTTTGTGTTAATTGCGTTATCGATGCTGTCTTGGATTACAGGCATTTTACGTATCTTAAATAGCCAAAAAATTGCCAAAACAGTGTCGCAAGATTTGACCCAGCAAATTGACCAACAGCAATCTCAACTGACCACTTTATCCCTAGACAATCAAAAATTGGTCACTGAGCAGCAGTTACTGCAACAGCTCAATCGCTACCGTTTTGCCAGTGAGCAGGGCTTAAATATCCTTGGTACGACTGCTGCCATTGCCCCTTTTATTGGGCTATTTGGTACCGTGTGGGGGATTTTTCATGCCTTAGATAGCATCGCTAAATCAGGTCAAGCAGGACTTGGTCAAGTCGCAGGACCGGTTGGGGAGGCTTTGATTATGACTGGGCTTGGGCTTGCGGTAGCGATTCCTGCAGTGATTATGTACAATGTCGTAGTACGAATCAATCGCAAAGCCATGCACCAAGCGAATGACACGGCGCATACCTTACTTGCCAACGTGTTGATGAATTCTTCCAGCCCAGTTACGCAAACTAGTTTAGCCACCCAGCCCCATTTGCAAACCAGCTCGCAGCCCAAGCAACAAACTAACGCCGCTGACTTAATGCTGAAAAAAGCCTAACCTTGACCCAACGCTAAACAGATAAGCTAAACAGATAAATAGATAAACAGGGAATAACTTATGGCATTTCAACTCGGTGATGACGCTTCGACGGGCATGAATGAAATCAATCTGATTCCACTGATTGATATCATGCTGGTATTGATGATTATTTTTTTGGTGACAGCAACGGTAATCAATCCCAGTGTACCGCTAAATTTGCCCAAAACCTCAGCACAAGTCAATGAAGCCCCGCCCAAAGTGATACAAGTAAGCATTGATAAAGATGGCAAGATTTTTTGGGATGATGCCAGTATCAGTTTGGCGCAATTAAACACGCGCTTTGCCGAACAAGGCAAATTAAGCGAGACCCCAAGCATTCAGCTACGCGTCGATAAAGACAGTCGATATGATACCGTCGCGCAAATCCTAGCAACAGCAAGCGAAAACAAGCTAACCAAAATTGCGTTTGTCAGTGAATAGCCTGATTGAGAAAATTTTTCTTGATAATAAGAATAGTTATCATTATTATATAAGAAAATTTATCAACGAGGTGCGTATGTTTGTGTGTATCTGTAATGCGGTCAAAGAAAGTCAAATCAAAACAGCCATTGAACAAGGTCATGACAGCTTAGAGGCGTTACAAGCTGAGCTTGATGTGGCTACTTGCTGTGGCGGCTGTCAGCCAATGATTGAAGGTTATCTCGAAGAGTACGCCCAGAGTATCAATGACTATACGCACCTATTTATTGAAGTTGCCTAATGTATTAACGTTGCCTAATAACCTGTTAGCCTAAACCCCTAATCTCATTCAATTAGCGCATTTATTGGGCTAATTGAATGAGCGACTGATAAATAGTGTAAATTATTTGCTGCGATGAATTGTTTTTAACGTCACTTTAATTTAGTATTTCAGATAATACCTAACCGTTGTTTCTGTTCATTTTTCAAGGATATACCCATGAAAGGCAGCCAAGCTGTTATTGATTATCTAAATTTCTTAATTAGTGGTGAACTGGGGGCTCGTGACCAGTACTTTATTCATGCGCAAATGTATCATGAATGGCATTATCCAAAACTTCATACGCGTATGCATCATGAAATGGAAGAAGAAAGCGATCATGCGCGTGCCTTAATCAATCGTGTGTTGATGTTAGAAGGCACGCCCAACATGAAAGTTGCCGATATCAACATCGGTCATGATGTGCCAAGTATGCTAAAAGCCGATTTGCAGCTTGAATATGCGGTTCGTCAACATCTCAAAGACGGCATTGCGCTTTGTGAGCAAGAGCAAGACTATGTAACCCGTGAGATTTTGGTCGCCCAATTGGTCGATACCGAAGAAGACCATGCACATTGGTTGGAGCAGCAGTTAAGACTGATTGATATGATGGGACTGCCCAATTATCTGCAATCTCAGCTCGGTGATATCTCTGAATAAGGCGACAAAGCAATAAGGCAACTAAGGTAAACATTATGCAAGTCGATAAAGAAATTCTAAGAGCGCTAAACCAAGTTTTGGGTCAAGCACTGATTGCTATCAACCAATACTTCTTACATGCGCGTATCGCCAAAAACTGGGGACTGAGTGAACTCAATGAAAAATTGTATCATCAGTCGATTCATGAGATGAAATGGGCAGATGACCTCATTGAGCGTATCTTAATGCTAGATGGTCTACCAAACTTGCAAGAGCTTGGCAAAATTTTAATCGGTGAAAATGTCGCTGAAATTTTGCGTTGTGATTTGCAACTCGAGTATCAAAAAACTGACATCATCAAAAATGCGATTGCTTTATGTGAGCAGAAAAGCGATTTTGTCTCTCGCAAATTATTGATTAAACTCAAAGACGGTAGCGAGGCGCACATTGATTGGCTAGAAACGCAGATGGAACTGCTGACCTCGATGGGCATCGAAAATTATACGCAAAGTTTATTAGAATCATAGCGCATATCAGCGCGTCGGAATAACTGTATGAACCATCAATATACCCAAGCCGCGTTGATTTCTGTCATCTCTATACTGATGGCAGGGCTTATCATTATCTTAGTGGCAGTGATTTACTGACTATCGTTTTAGTTGTCGTGTTTGGCAAATTGGCATAGCCAAGATGATGGGTGATTTCGGCTGGCAGTGTTCGTTCTGCCAGCCGTTTGGTGAGTTACTTAAGGGACTGTGTTCTACAAGATGGGTTTTATAAGATATGTTTTAAAAACCTTCTAGTACAATTTTGCCTTTTGACTTACCTGATTCAAGCAGCTTATGCGCCTTCTCCAAGTTTGCAGCGTTAATTTTGCCTAGATTTTGGTTGAGGGTACTTCTAATTTTTTGCTGGTCAACTAACTGGGCAACCTGTTGCAATAGATCACCTTGCTTTTCAATATCATCGGTTTCAAACATTGAACGGGTGAACATGAACTCCCAATGGATAGAAATAGATTTGGTCTTAAACGGCATAATATCAAAGGTTTGTGGATCATCGATCAATCCAAGCTTACCTTGTGGTGCAATCAGAGAAACTATTTGCTTGATATAGGTGTCTGTATGATTTGTAGAGAATACGTATTTTGGTTTTTCAATGCCTAGTGCTTCGATTTGTTCGTTTAAATCTTTGCTATGGTCAATGACATGGTCGGCACCAAGTGATTCCACCCAAGATTTCGTTTCTTCACGTGAAGCAGTTGCTATAACGGTCAGATTGGTTTTTGCTTTTAGGAGCTGAATAGCGATTGATCCTACACCACCTGCACCACCAATAATTAAAATACTGCCAACGTCTGTTTCTGAAATTTGAAACCGATCAAACAGCATTTCCCATGCCGTGATAGCAGTTAATGGCAATGCTGCTGCTTCTGCATTAGATACTGTCATGGGTTTAAGACTGATGATGCGTTCATCGACTGCTTGAAACTCAGCATTACTACCATCTCGGGTTAAATCGCCAGCATACCAAACACAATCTCCTACTTTAAACGAGGTAACTTTTGAGCCAACTTCGATAATTTCCCCAACGGCATCCCAACCTAAAATACGATTATTTGCTTCAGACGAATTTTTTCTCACTTTGGTATCAACGGGGTTTACAGAGATTGCCTGAACTTTTACCAGTACATCACGCGCCTTAAGCGTAGGCTTCGCTTTTTCAATATCTACCAATGAATTTTTAAAATCATCCTGGTTATTGATAACATACGATACGGCTTTCATGGATTTGTCCTTTTGTAATAGTGGATTTAATAGCGGGTTAGTTTAATTGAATGCAGTGTTTTTAGTGTATTGCAGACAGGCTGGCTTGGGTCAGTCAGCATAATCTGATAGAATTAATGAAAAATAGTCGATATTCTAAGTCTATGCTAAAGGTATAACGTTAAGGGCGCAAGGTTAAGGATGCGAGCTAAGCTCACATTTTGCGGCTGTGTTTGTGCGAATGTGTTTGCGCGAAAAATAGCCCTTGGTAAAATGCCGTCATTTTTTGTTGTACCAGTGTACCCAATCCAGTGTAGCGAGTGCAACATCATTTACACCTTGTCACTTATGCTTGTTTCTTTGTTATGGTTAAAGCAAGGTTATGGTTAAAGCAAGCATAAAGGAAGTAATATCAGTATCAAATTTAAGCTGATACAGACATTGCCCACGACTTAAATCATAAATGTTTATGTAACCTTTATACAACAAAGCTATGCGCTAAAGCCGTTTGACATCAATATAACAGTGGTTTAGACTCAATTTTGATGCTAGTCAATGCCGGCTAGTCAATGCCGGCTAGTCAATATTGGAGTATTAGTGATGGTTAAAACCGCTTTATATGTCCGTCTTGAAGCTAAACCAGGTAAAGAACAACAAGTAGAAGATTTCCTAAAAGCTGGTCTGCCTATCGTCAATGAAGAACCAGCTACAGTTGCATGGTTTGGGCTACGCCTTGGACCTTCAACCTTTGGTATTTTTGATGCATTCCCTGATGAAGCAGGTCGCGAGGCTCATTTATCGGGCAAGGTTGCCGCCGCTTTGATGGCTCAAGCAGATGAACTATTTTCAGAGCCGCCTTCTATTGAAAAAGTAGATGTGTTGGCGAGTAAACTGCCAGCTTAGATTGAAGCCTAATTCTCTTGAGCTTGAGCCTCTTAAAGAGCTGCCTAAAATATTAACTAAAAAGCAGCTATTTATTATATTAGTTCACTTAAATCAGTCACTTAGTTAATCGGTCATCCCATACTGTATCATTGACGATTATTTGACTATATATATTCAATTACAATATTTTCTTAACTTACTGATAGCAAGCAATGGGCAAATTTAGATTTTGCGCCATTTAACTACTTACCCTGCAATTAATCATACCGCTTTGTTGTTTTAATCGTTACCAAGTTTTAAATTAAGTTTTAAGCTAGCTATCTTACTTACAAAAAATGCTTTTCCTGATGGATTAAATTTTGTTATTTACACTATCAATAAATCTACACTACAAATAAATAGACGACTGGTCTATTTTTGTGTATAGTGACGGCATGATGACAGCAAAATTCCAGTGTTGATTAGCGTTGACCAATATTTGCAGTATTGAGCAATTTTTTAAGTTTGTTGGACAGATAATATTTGCTTACATATCAGTCGCGCAATCTTTTTCAATGCTACCAATCAATGCTATTAAATAAAGGATTGATTTGCTCGGCATCTTGTACATTGCGCACACGACTTCCTGCTGTGCTCATGTAAAAATAACCTAAATTCTAAAAACTATCAGAGAAAATAATATGAAAATTTTACTTGTTCTGACCTCACATGACAAACTCGGCAATACTGGTAAGAAAACAGGTTTTTGGTTAGAAGAACTTGCGGCACCGTATTACACCTTTATTGATGCGGGTGTTGAAGTTACCCTAGCATCACCTCAAGGGGGTCAGCCACCGCTAGACCCAAAAAGTAACTTAGCTGATGCACAAACTGAAACCACGCATCGCTTTGAAGCAGATCCTGTGGCAATGCAAGCATTGGCACAGACGCATAAACTTAGCGAAATTTCTATCGCTGATTATGATGCCGTGTTTTATCCAGGCGGGCATGGTCCATTGTGGGATTTGGCAGAAGATCCGATTTCAATTGCTCTGATTGAACAAGCGATTGAGTCAGGAAAACCTGTTGCTACAGTTTGTCACGCCCCAGGTGTTCTTCGTCATGTAAAAACCAGTGATGGCAAGCCTTTGGTCAGCGGTAAATCTGTGACGGGTTTTACCAATACTGAAGAAGAAGCGGTAGGATTGACCGAAGTTGTACCGTTTTTAGTCGAAGATATGCTCAAAGAAAAAGGTGGTAATTATTCTAAAGCGGGTGACTGGCAAGTGTATGTCCAAGTAGATGGCTTACTAATTACTGGACAAAATCCTGCGTCTTCTGCTGCAACCGCCAGCGCACTGCTTGAATTGTTAAATAAGGAGTAGTCCATGTCTGCGTATGTGGTATTTACCCGTGAGCAAACTACGGACGCTGAGGAACTGGCGCAATATGCACAAAAAGCACCGCTTGCTCGTGAAGGTCGTGAGCTAACACCCTTGGCTTTTTATGGTCAATTAGAAGTGCTTGAAGGCAATGAAATTGAAGGCGCTGTTATTTTACGCTTTCCTGATATGGCAGCCGCGCGAGACTGGTATCACAGTCCCATCTATCAAGAAGCATTACAACATCGCCTAAAAGGGGCAAATTATCGTGCCTTTATTATTGAAGGTGTTGAAGACGCTATTTGAGAAAAAGCCCTTTAAGAAAAAGCATCGCTATCAGATGTATTAACCTACAAATTAGTAAATGGTAGGTAGATTACGCATTGCTATCAAGTTGATGTCATAGCAGCCCAGTCATACATAATGATTGGGCTGCTATGACAATTTTTGCAGCTACCATTGTCGTGAAGCTAAGGTAGTAAAACTAAGTTAGTGAAGCTAAGTTACTAAGGTTAAGTTAGTGATCTTAAGCCAACAAAGCTAACTTTTAAGACTGTCCACTTTTTAATAAAAACGCTGTCGCTTTTAGCGCTTGATGTAATGGTGTTTTATCTTTTTGCAGCTTACTTAATAACGCTGCGCCCATCCACATTTGGTAAGTCACTTGGGCTACCGTCAAGGCATCAGTATCTGCTTGGATAGACCCATCTTGCTTGCCTAAAACGATGACTTCAGCAATCCGCTGGATTACTTTATCAACGCCATTGGACATAATAGCGCGCATATCTTCAGATAGGTCAGCGACTTCTGCAGCAAGTTTTACAATTAGACAGCTATCTGCCCAACTACATGGCGCATCAGGATCTTCAATCCATAGGTTAAAATACCCGATTAGTTTTTGATAAGCGGATTGGTCGCTACGCCATAGTTCATCTAAACGGCGTTGGTAATTATCTACATAATACTGTACCAATTCACAGCCGAAAGACTCTTTAGATTTGAAGTAATGATAAAATGAACCTTTAGGGATCTCGCAGCTTTGTAAAATTTCTTGTAATCCCACACCGCTAAAACCTTTACGCAAAATCAGGTCGGAACTGGTGTTAAGAATGTGTAAGCGTTTTGCTTCAGACTTCTTGATAGAGGTAGGCTCCATAGTTATTGTGCACGCTATTATAAAAAAATAGACCAGTCGTATTGTTTTTATTATAACTTATCTACAATGAATGTAAAGCCGTTTTCCTTGAGAGTATTAACTACTAACAAAAATAATTCAATATAAAACAAGTATTTACATCAAATTAGATAGTGATTGGGTAATTGATTCAGGTAGTCAAAACCACGTAACAGTCAAAAACCAATGACATGAATGTAGATTTGAAAGTATGGCTTTAAAATGGTGATTGACGCTATTTGATTATTACAATCCAAAAAATAAAAAACCACTCAGGATTAATGCACCTAAGTGG
This sequence comes from Enhydrobacter sp. 8BJ, assembly GCA_902506225.1. Lineage (GTDB taxonomy): Bacteria > Pseudomonadota > Gammaproteobacteria > Pseudomonadales > Moraxellaceae > Faucicola. The sequence continues at coordinate 861,950 of LR733345.1, forward strand.
TTGTTTTATATGGTGGGCCCACACAGACTTGAACTGTGGACCAAAGGATTATGAGTCCTCTGCTCTAACCAACTGAGCTATAGGCCCGAAAGGATAGTGTCACAAATATTGCCAAGCAAATTTGTCAAAACTAGGCTGATTATAATACCTTAAAAAATTATTTTTGCAATGTGGAAATGGATAATTTTATGCAAAACGCTGATTAAATCAGCATAAACTTGTCTCAGCGAATACGCATTATTTGTCTTGAGTCACCGCAATCATCACAGCCATATATTTATTGTCATTGCGTGACAGCGTCTGACTATACAATGCCGAGGCACTACCGCCATCCAAAAACAACGCATTGTCACAGCCCAATTGCGATTTGAACAAATCGGCAAACTCATAAAAGCTGACAGGGGTATCGCTTATCACAAATTTGACGCGGCTAGGATTGCGACCACACACGCCAACACCATTGCGGTACTTTCTCGAGGTACTATTGGCATCAAATGCCGGATGGATATTACCATCGATGACCAGCATGGGTCCAGATTGGGTGGCAAAAATCGGTTTTGCCCCGTTTGCCAGTTTTTTTGCCATGCTTTGACTTTCAGTGATATAAAAACCTTGACGGTCTTGCCAAAACACCCCGTTGGGCATCAGGTGAAAGTTGCCACCGCCTTGCTTGAGATTTAGCGCTCGGATTTGCTTGCCATTGATGACTGTATAACCAATCGGCGCAAAGCTGCCATCGTACATCCCTGCGTTCATCGCAAACAACAAGGTTTTGGCAGGTTGTTGGCTTGCCAAATAATCGCGCAGAGTATTGAAAGTGAGTAATAATGGGTAGCTCGTGGACGAGGGATTTTGCCACTGTAGTGAAAAATTCGCCGCGTTTTTAGCATCAAGCTCACAGATACTATAGTCGAACGGCTGGTTTTTGCGCTGACAATCTGGGACGGTTTTGACAGTAAACTGACGTGCCAAACCGATACTGGCCACCAATAATAGCGCCAAGCATAGGCTGACAACAACCGCTTGTGTTTTTGTGATATTTGAGAACGTCATACCATTGAGAGAAAATTTAAGCTATTGGCTACTATACCATAATTGCGTTTCACAGAATATATCCGCCATTTATTACAAAAAACTTGTTCAACTTGATATTCTAGCAATTTCGACTTAACAGTGATGAATTAAACTAGTTTTTGCCCTCAATATCATTATAATAGGCAACTAAGAACAGCACCCCGCGTTTATTCAAATCTTCAAATCGCGATTTGACGAGCCATTGGGCAGGGTACGGGCTGTTTTTACAGTTTCTCACACTTAAAATCATAATCCCCTTCAATTTTAAAGGAATTTAACATGGCCATTGAACGTACGTTATCAATTATCAAACCTGATGCAGTCGCAGGCAACCACATTGGCGAAATCTACAGCCGTTTTGAAAAAGCAGGCTTAAAAATTGTGGCAGCAAAAATGTTGCATTTAGACAACGAAAAGGCGGGCGGTTTCTACGCTGAGCACAAAGAACGTCCGTTTTACAACGATTTAGTCTCTTTCATGACTTCAGGTCCAGTGGTTGTATCAGTACTTGAAGGCGAGAATGCAGTGGCTCACCACCGTGAAATCATGGGCGCTACCAATCCAAAAGACGCCGCTGAAGGCACTATCCGTCGTGACTTTGCTAACAGCATTGATGAGAACGCGGTTCACGGTTCAGACTCAACCACATCTGCAGCCCGTGAAATCAGCTATTTTTTCAGTGACAATGAAGTTTGCCCACGTACGCGTTAATCTTAACATAACAAAAAACGGCTTAAATTTTAAGCCGTTTTTTTATTGCCTATCATTCGGCTGAACTATCATTAAAAAGCAGCAATGCAACAACAAGGATGCAAAATTAATATTAATAGTTTTATTAAGGAAACTAAAGAAACTTAATTTAACAATTCATAACAAAGAGCACATAGAGCACAGGCGCAAATCCGCTAAAATAAATTCATAACGGCATAAATATAAAATTTGTTGACTACGATAGTAATAAGACAAAATCAATAAGACAAAAAATAAAAAAGCCATAATTTGGCATTATGGCTAACATCAGTAAAACAAAGAAGAAGAAAGAAACAATAAAAATAACAACAAGTAGTGCATTACCCACTCCCATCAAGTTCCCCACTTGATGGGTTTATTTTTATATTATATAACGTTATATAATAAAATACCATAGCAATTTACTAGGATTTATCAATTTTTTTACACGTTATAGGATGAATCTTGTTTGATAGCCAATTTTTAATTCAAGCAGCGATAGTAACTGGTTATGCCAAGTTTTTATTGTAAGCTGTTATTCAAAGCTTTTATTTAGGGCAGCCTAACTACTTGTAAATCATGCTTTAACCTTTAAAATAGAGTCTATTAAAACAGTCAGTGTTAGAGCTGTTAGAATAGACACCACTAAACCAAACACAATGGCTCCCCAAAATCACGACAGCAAGATAAAAAAATAGGATTAACCATGATAAGAATCGGTCAGGGTATCGACGTCCATGCCTTTGTCAACGACGGCACAGAAAACCAATTTGTAACTTTAGGCGGGGTGAAAATTCCCCATACCCACAGTTTGCTGGCGCATTCTGATGGCGATGTGGTGTTGCATGCGTTGTGTGATGCGTTGCTTGGTGCATTGGCACTGGGCGATATTGGGCAGTTTTTCCCAGATACCGATGAGCGTTTTCGCAATATAGATTCGACCATTTTGCTGAACCAAGTGTACCAGTTTATCCAATCAAAAGGCTTTACGCTTGTCAATGCTGATGTCACCATCATGGCGGAGCGTCCAAAACTATTGCCTTATCGTACCGAGATTCAATCGCGTATTGCCGGTGTCATGGGCTGCGCGGTTGACCAAATCAGCGTCAAAGCCACCACGACTGAAAAGCTTGGGTTTACCGGTCGCCAAGAAGGGATTATGGTGAGCTGTGTGGTGCTGCTTGAACAAGTGACTTCATCAAGTTAATGGAATTTGTGAGTGGTTTTGCTGCTGACTTTTTTGGGGTGGGCATCTTGAATGCTTACTTTCGATAACCATTATAGCGTATAATAGCAACCCTGCACTCATTATTAGTGAGTCAAATTCTAGCTGTGAAGATAGCGCTCTACTTTAACAAGGGCTTGATAAAGGAATTTCATATGACTGATATGAACCAAACTGACATCGAACAAACCATCCGTGACCAAATCGCTCAACACAGCGTATTGCTTTATATGAAAGGCACGCCACAATTCCCACAATGCGGTTTTTCTGCGCGTGCGGTAGATGTACTAACCCAAATTGGCCGCCCATTTGCGTTTGTCAATATTCTTGAAAACCCAGAAATCCGTGCAACTTTGCCACAGATTGCTAACTGGCCAACTTTTCCACAATTATGGGTGGCAGGTGAGCTGATTGGCGGCAGTGATATTATCTATCAAATGTTCCAAGACGGTGAATTACAACCCCTAATTGAAGCCAATAGCCCAGCGGTTTAGTTTTACTACTAGCGGGTTAAGGTTATTTCTTTTTTAACGTTTTTGTTGTCATGTATCCATAACCATGTATCAAGTCCTAGCACGCAAATATCGTCCAAAAAACTTCCATGAGCTGCTGGGACAAGAACATGTGTCCAAAGCATTAATCAATGCCATCCATAACCAGCGCTTGCATCATGCGTATCTATTTACGGGTACGCGCGGTGTCGGCAAAACCACCATTGCGCGTATTTTGGCGAAATGCCTTAACTGTGAGACAGGGGTGACAAGCGAGCCTTGTGGCGTATGTAGTGTATGCCAATCCATCGATAGCGGTCGCTTTATTGATTTGATTGAGATTGATGCGGCATCACGTACCAAAGTTGAAGATACCCGTGAATTACTCGACAACGTACCGTATGCACCAACGCAAGGTCGCTACAAAGTCTATCTAATTGATGAAGTGCATATGCTATCGACGCATAGTTTTAATGCGCTACTCAAAACCCTCGAAGAGCCGCCAGCGCATGTGAAGTTTTTGCTTGCGACCACAGACCCACAAAAACTGCCCATTACCATCATCTCGCGTTGTCTGCAATTTGTACTCAGACCTTTGCCGCAAGTGGCGTTAGCTCAATATCTTGGCATGATTCTGAACAAAGAACAAATCAGCTACGAGCCTGATGCCTTATGGCAGCTATCGAGCAGTGCCAAAGGCTCCGTGCGCGATGCGTTGTCACTCACTGATCAAGCCATTGCGTTTGGCAATGGCAATGTCACAGATGAAGTGATTCGCCAGATGCTTGGCTTAATTGACCAAGCCGATGTCATCGCTATCCTTGCCAATATTTATCAGCAAAATACCCAGCAGTTGACGCAGGCCATTCAGCTTCTGCGTGAGCAGGTGGTGGATGCCAAAGCCGTATTTGATAGGTTGGCTGAGACGCTGCATCAATTGGCAATTTTGCAGGCCTTGCCAAATTTTGATTTGCAAATCAATCGCCAGCAAAGCGAGCAATTGCAACAACTGGCTCAGCAGTTACCCGCAGAGCTATTACAACTATATTATGACATTGTGGTAAAAAGCCGTGAAAACTTGGCATTAGCCAATACGCCGATGCAAGCGCTAGAGATGTGTTTGCTCCGCTTGATGGCGTTCAAGCCGCTTCGTCGTAATCAAATCCCGCTTCGCCCGCCAATCGCTAATAATCCTGAGTCTCAAAGTCTTGATTCTCAAAGCCCTGATTTTAAAATTGTCGACACAACGCCTAGCGAAGCCATACAAGGCGCAAAGTCTTCAGTGCTGGCTGAAGATAGCTTACAACTAACTTCGGAGCAGAGTGATGACAACTTATCGAATGACAATCTGCTCAAATCTGCGTCAAACGTTGATAGCATTCAACAAATCATTGAAGAAAGCATTCAACAAGGCACTGAACAACAGGCATTTAATAATAGCCATTTAATAGCTATCGATGAAGCCGCGTTCAATACCACCACACAGCAAACGCCCACCCTAGAAGACGATGCCAATCGCTTATCTGACTTGCAATCCAGTGTCAGTCATCATGGAACTAGCGTGCATGGTATTGTTACCGCACCTGCTATGGTTACGGAAGATAGCAACCCGATAAAAAAAAATGAGCCACCGCCAATCGCCGTAGCTACCAATGTTAATGTTAATGCTGATAATACCCAACATACGAGGGGGGTAGATGGTAGTGATATTGCTGATATATCGCCACTGGCGTTGCTAAAACCCACTGATGTACCGCTTGAGGGCGAGTGGACGCCTGCCAAATGGGATTATTGGGTGTTTAATGCCCGTGAGCAAGGCTGGCTCGATGATGATGAATTAGTGCTTGCCAAACGCGGGGTTATGACGGGCGAGATTCATGGGATTAGCCAATTTGTCACTGAACAAAGCTTTTTGACCCATACCGCAACTTTTGATAATTTTTGTCAAAAACTTCGACAGCTTTTTGAGGGGATTGATATTCGTTTGGCGGAGTCGACCAACAATTTTCAAGCGCTAGAGAAATTAAAACCAGAAGCACTACAAGAAGCCCGCGAAAAACTAGCGTTACAACAAGCTACCCACCAGCTTGAACAACAAGCAGTTACGCAGGCACTGTTGCAGCAAAACGCCTCGATTAGCTCTGTTAAGTTAATTCAATAAGTCAATTTAATTTATATAAATTCTAGTTTTTACTTTTTTAACAGACGAATAATTGAAGAGAACCAATATTTGTTAAGGAAATCAATAAAATACAATATTAAATAGTTGAAAAAATATTAATAATTTTACTTAATAAATCCCGATGTCGTTTAATTTATCTTGCTAATGGCGTATAATACATCAGCTTTTAAAAGTGACTTTGATTAAGTGATAAAATTGGGTGAAATATGCTTGATAATTTAAGAGGCATGGCGGTTTTTGCAAGTGTTGTACGTCATGGTTCATTTAGTGGTGCTGCAAAAGAACTGGGCATAACAACAAGTGCGGTCAGTCAACAAATCCGCTCGTTAGAAAACGATATGGGTGTGGTGTTATTGCATCGCTCAACTCGTAAGTTAAGCTTAACAGAAGCAGGCACTAGTTTTTATGAGAGTGCCAAAGATGTGGTTGCGGCAGCCGAACAAGGTCGTATCCGTGTCAATCAATTACGCGATGAGTTAGCAGGGAACTTGCGCATTGCGACCACGCCGGAATTGGGTGTGAATCATATTTTACCGGCGCTGTCGACTTGGATTTCGGCGCATGATGATTTAACCATCCATTTTGAAGCGGACAATCAGTACGTTGATTTGATTGAAGAGCGTATCGATATCGCCCTTCGGATGTCACCAAACCTTAATGACAGTAATTTATCGGCATTTCCTTTGACTGAGATACGTCAGTTGCTGGTGGCTTCACCGCATTTTTTACGTCAAAATGAAAAATTGACCGAGCCAAAAGATTTGGCCAAACTCAATATGATTGGTATTAGCCTTATCAAAGATCCCAATCAAGTTGATATGATCAATGTGGAAACAGGTAAAAAATCACGGGTGCGTATGCCAACGCGTATTCAAACCAACAATATTATGCTTGCCACGACTCTTGCTAAAGAAGGGCATGGCGTTGCCCGTATCATGTCACTCGATATCCAAAAAGAATTGGCAAATGGCGATTTGGTGGAAGTATTGCCAGGTTACCAATTACCAAGTTATATGCTGTATGCGGTAACACCCAGACATGAACAACAACCTGCCAAGGTGACGCGTTGTCTTGAAGTGTTGACCAAGTATTTTGCTAAAGTTTAGCGGTTGGACTGTTAGTAGTAGCAATAAACAGTTGAATAAAAAACAGTGTAATAAAAAGCGAATAGTGAAGGCTATTCGCTTTTTTATTGATGCTGATAGTGGCTATCAAGGCTGTCTGTCAGGTGGCGCTTGGGTGACGCCATAGCGAGCGAGTTGTTGATGTAGGATACGACGCAACTCCAAAATCGCCTGCGGGCTAGTATGAACATTGTGACGACCGGTAAGCACTTTTTCAGATTCCACGCCTTCTAAATGCGAGCTGTTGTACGGCACAATACCATCGGAGACACGGTCGGTTGCGCCATATTTCACCGATTCTAAGAGTTGCTTTTTCTCATCCAGACTTTGTTTGGCTTGCGCCAGACTCGTGGTGTTATACAGCTTGGTCTCTGTGGCGGGTTTAACGGTCGCGGTTGTATTGTCATTTTTTAAAGATGTTATGGATGCCGATACATCATCAGTAGGGCTATTGGCTGCCTTAGCGGTAAGCTGTTCGAGCGCATTGGACAAATCCTTATCATCAGTGGCGATGATGTTATTGACGGCAACATTGGGCGCGATTGTGACATCTGCCGTTAATTGGTTAAAATAAGAGTGGCTGCTCAACTGGCTGGCACCATTTTCCAAAAATAGCTGTGCCAGCGGATTGCTTGAAACCACGCCTTCAGTAAATAGCGAATTTAAATTGTCATACACGGTGTGGATAAATCCTGCCGGTAGTGAGATGATACGGCGCAAACTGCGAGTAAACCAGCGATCGGCATAATCGGTACCGCGAAATGGCGAAGAGATAAAAATCGCGCGATCGACTTGCGGCAGGGCTTGAAGTTTGAAGCGGTCACTGAGCGTTTTATTTTGCGCATGACGGACAAATGCCGCGTAGCCTGCTGAAAAATTATTCATCTGTGAGTAATTGGCAACCAGCGATTCGACTTTGGGCGTTAAGTCATCATTTGATACCAACAAACGCCCAATCACCCCACCCATACTATGACCAATCAGCACCGCATGTTGACTGGCAACGTCCTGCTGCTTAGGATCGACAATTTTAAAAGTGCGTTCAATCAAGTCATAAATTTGGTGGCGGTTTTCTAGCATCGGGATATTGGTGGGATAAAAAATCTGCCAAACTTGGAAGTTTTCGCGAAGTTTTGGGTCATTAAAAATGTCATTGGTCAGTCCAATCCAAGTTTCAGGACTCGATGCCAACCCATGCATCATGATAATCACGCGTTTATTAGGATTGTAAGGCTCAAGCATAAATAAATGCGGCTGGGTTTGCTGATACGGCGAGGAAAACATACTAAAATAACTGATATTGCCTAGGCGATTGTCCTGTGACCACAAGCCGTAGGCTGCCGAAAAATTCGCCGATAGCGCAAAATCTTTGTTGAGAATAGAGACACTTTTAAACTGATAGGGATTATAAATATTAAGCGAAAAATCGGTGGTTTTTTGCAACTCATCAATGCTATTGCCTTTGGGCACCAACACCGCGGTCATAGGCAAATGCCCTGATTGGTGGATACGTTCTTCTAACGGTGTATCATTGGCATAGTGTTGCAACAAGTCAATAATCACCGCCCTATTGATGCGACTATTGAGTAGCGCCACATAATTGATACCAAAGCCATCGCGGCGACTGATGGTATTAAATTTTGATAAATTAATCTGGTAGCTTGAAATCAACTTCATCGATGCCGATTTGTCAGTAAACGGCTGTCCATTGATACTGACACGCAGGTTGTTGCGAGTGATTTGATAATTTTCTGCCATTTTTTGATGATACAAGCGATCACCTAACGCATCGATGGCAGCGTAATACAAGTCCTGAATTTGGGTATCGCGTTGTTTTGGCAGATAATACAATTGTGACGGTTGTTGATTGACGACGGTTGGATTGAGGATATCATACATCAAATAAATGTAAGAAAACCGAATCGATTGCAGCATATCGTCTTGAAAGGCGATAGTACAAGAAATTTCATCGGGTTTGGGCGCTACAATGTCGGTCTTGCCAACCAAATTTTTGGCATAGTCTGTGGCCAAATCTTTTGGCGGATTGGTACAAGTTTTGGCTTGCTGGCGCTGCTGGGCAGAGGCGTAAAACAGCTCACTAATTGCGCCATAAATCCCTTTATCGGAATTAAGATCCGCTTGCTTGAGCGTCACTACACAGGCAGGCATATTTGCCAAGCATTTTTCTTCATCTAAACCTGCCTGCACTAAACGGCTTTTGGTGTCAGAACTCAAGCGGCTGCCTGATAACACGCTGACGCGCTGATCCATGATGGCTCTTGCAGTATCGCGGCTACCGATTTTGGTGGTGGCGCAGCCAGTAAGGGTGATGATAGTAACCAATGTCGTCGCCGTGATGAGAGACTTTTGACAAAATCTAGTAGATTGGTTTGTTAGCGGCATGATGATTTACTCGGCTAAAATAGCGCAAAAAAGAATAGAGCAACGATAGATAGCACAAAAAAATGTAGCGCAAAAAATCTGCCTATCACTGAATGATAGGCTGAAAAAAATCACCATGGTAAAATTCAACTATAATGGTGAATTAGCATGGTGACTTAGCAGTGATATTAAACCACGGCTAGGGTATGAACGCAAAAAATTATTGAACGACTTTTGCAGGGATATCCCAAATGTAGTATTTACCGCTATTGACGATGCGTAATTGCTCATCGATATATGGGTTGTCTGGGTTTTTGGCTTTAAATTCCGTTAACCGTTGAATGGCGCGGTCTTTTTTGTCATCCAATAAATCTGCTTGCGCCAAACTTTGCGTAGCTTCTAGATAGCCCATTTTTTCGGCTTTTTCTAAGTATTTGGCACCTTCTTTAAAACCGCCACCTTCAGCGAGCATTGCGCCATATAAGAAGTTGGCTTCTGCCGTGTCATTGAGCCTCACGGCACGGGCGATATAATTGCCTGCACGCACGGCATAATCAGAACCTAAATCCAGATTGCGACCCATCGCATTGAGTTTTGCTGCACGCAGTAGCACCTCATAAGAGGCATTTGGATTTTGTGCGTAGGTCTCAATCCATGCGGTCAAGGATTTGAGTCGCTCAGTGGTATTGTAGCGCTCAGTACGGCTCGAAAAAACAGGGGGATAGTGGCGTGCCATTGGGGTAGCATAGGTAATAAAATCGTCTAACACGCTGACATCTAACTGTGTACTGTTATCCGTGGTTCGTGGAATCAAAACGGTTTTTACTGTTGAGATATTACTAAGCGTTAAAGTCGGCAGTGGGATATTGGCAAGATTTTGCGCTGAAATATCCGTGCCTACCAATTGCACGCTGTTGGTAGATGGATAAATCACGTTTGCAACCGTTGGGGCGGTCAAGACAGGTACTATCATTGAACCTGTATTTGAGGTGGCTGACGGGGGTGTCATTTGCGGGGTAGTATTCTTCACGCTATTGCTGACCCTATCAGCCGATTTTTCGGTTGATTTGTTGGTAGTTTTGGCTTTGGTGACCGTGGTTTTTTTAGTGGCTGTTGTCTGAGTAGCGGGTTTTGCCGTGGTGGTTTTGGTGGTGGTGGTCTTGGTCGTTGTTTTTGCGGTTGCCGTTGCAGCCATCGCTACAGTGGCATTGGTTGCCATCAAAATAGCTAAGGTGTAGGTTAGGGGTTTTACCATATGAGTCATTGAAATTTCCTTAAAAAATTGGGTGGGATTAATTGCATAAATCAATCAGCTTATCCCATAGTAACAATGTAAAGCAATAATGTAAAAATACTATCAAAAAAAAATAAAGTTATTGTTATATTTTTACGCCAAAACAGCGCGATTAAGCAAGGTTATAGCAATAAATGCGCCAGCCAACGATTGAGCCTGTCAGTCATGCCCAGTTAAACACGTTTGGTTAAACATGCTTGGTTAAATATGATACGCCACCGTTTTCATGCAGTTAGCCAAAAAACGCATCGTGGTTTTGATGGGTAGGGGCAATGGGCTGGCACCTGATTCGACTGCTTTATCACGGTGATGTAATTCTTCTTTATCCATTTGGCTTAAAATCTCAGCACTGCGTTTATCGTGTACAGGCAGCTTGCCAAGATGGCTGTGCAAATGCTCGCTGACTTGGGTTTCTGTCTCTGCAACAAACCCCAAACTAAACTCATCAGAAATCAATCCCGCTACCGCACCCATGCCAAACGATAGCCCATACCAAAGCGGACTAAAAATACTGGGATGGCTACCCAATTCATTTAACCGTGTCTCACACCATACCAAATGGTCAATCTCCTCTAGCGCAGATTGATGCATGGCTTTTTTGACCGTTGCTTGTTTGGCAGTAAATGCTTGACCATGATACAGTCCTTGCGCGCACACTTCGCCCGTGTGATTGATACGCATGAGACCTGCGACATGACGCGCTTCTTCCACAGAGAGTTTTGGCACATCGGGGCTAGAGACAGGCAATGGGCGGGTGCTAAGATTGCTGTTTGGAATAAACGAGCGAATCGCCCGATCAAAGAAGACAATATTGCGGTCTAGCTTACTGAGTGATAGGTTGTTTTGTGCTGGTTCAATCGACATAGGCGCTCTGTTCAAAGTGTTTCCAATCGCTATTATGCGCAGAATATGGCGTTAATTCTACTCAATATCACAACTTTTGACTAGCAAATCTATATAGCTGATGGGCAATTTGGCTATTTTATAAAAAGCCCGTGAGAGGCTAGGCAATCACGGGATGTTGTAATAACGATATATTATACCGGTGGTAATTGTGAACGGTAAGCTTCTGCAAAGTTATGACCCGTTAAGGCTTCAGTCGCTTTGACCGTGACATAGCTACCTGGGGCATCGCCATAGGTCGGGATTTCTTTACCTTGGCTATTTTGACCGACGACACGGGCATTGATTTCGTTGCCCTCAAATGGTTTGATCCAGTCATGCCATCTTGTCCACCAGGTGTCTTTAACATAGGTGGCGTCTTTGTACCATTGGTCGGGGTCCGCAGGGTAGTTATCGTTGGTGTAGTAACCATATTTACTACCTGGGGGGTTCATGATACCCGCAATATGACCCGATTCCCCCAACACAAATACTTTTTCACCGCCAAATACTTGCGTGCCTGCGTAACAGCTTTTCCATTTTGCGATATGGTCTTGCAAGGTTGCGACCATAAACACGGGAGTTTTAACTTTTGATAAGTCAATTTTCACGCCGTCAATTTCAACCCCGCCCGGTTTACGCAGTAAGTTGTTGATATAGAACTCACGCAGTAGAAAATGGTGCAGCGCAGCGGTCACGTTGGTACAGTCTGAATTCCAGTATAACAAGTCAAAAGGTACAGGGCGTTCGCCTTTTAGGTAGTTTTGTACGTAGTAGTTCCAGTATAGGCTGTTCTCACGCAGTAGGCTAAATGACACGCCCATCATTCGCCCGTCAAACACGCCTTTGTCGGCGTTCTGCTTGTCAATCGCCGCAACGATTTTATCATCGATAAAGACACCGATATCACCTGGATCTGAGAAGTCAATAATAGTCGCCCAAAGTGTCGCACTGGCAATACGGCTTTCTTGCTTGGTTGCGGCAAGATAGCCTAACGTCAATGCGGTCAACATACCCCCAATACAATAACCTGTAATATTGATGGTTTTTTCACCCGTGATGGCCTCAATTTGATCCATCGCCGCAAGCACACCGTCTTTCATGTAAGTGCTCATGCCAACATTTTTGTACTCAGGCGTCGGGTTCGCCCAAGAGATGACATAAACCGTATGACCTTCGTTGACAGCCCAATGCACAAACGAGTTGTTCTCACGTAAGTCCATGATGTAGAATTTGTTGATCCAAGGCGGCACCATGAGCAACGGACGTTGTTTTACTTTTTCAGTTGAAGGGTCATACTGGATGAGCTGCATCATGTGGTTTTCAAATACCACTTTTCCTTTCGAGGTGGCGATGTTGTCACCCACCCGAAACGCACTCTGGTCAGTCATACGGATATTGAGTGTGTCAGCGCTATTACCCATGTCCTCAGCCAACTGCTTCATACCTTGAACCAGATTTTGCCCCCGACTTTCGATGGTCAAACGTAGTACCTCTGGGTTGGTCATTAAGAAGTTGGTTGGGGCTACTGCATTGATCCATTGGCGGGTAAAAAAAGCCAAGCGTTGACGGGTTTTTTCATCAATGCCTTCAACGCCATCAATCGCATCCATCATGGCTTGGGTGGTTAATAAATAATACTGTTTTAGGAAGTTAAAAATAGGATTGTCTTCCCATTCTTCATCATTAAACCGTTTATCGCCTTTTTCAGGACTTGCCACTGGGTCGATTTTTTTACCGGCAAATTGTTGTAGCGTGTTTTGCCACAAGTGCATTTGGTCTTTGAACAACTGCAATTGGTCTTCAACCATCGTGCCTGGGTGATTGGTCACCATTTGACCCATTTTACGCCAGCCCTCCATTAAATCCATCATAATCGAGGTATTGGTGTATTGTGGCGCTTGGTTGGCACGCATCGATTGCTGTGCAATCTGTTGGCTCAGTTTGGTCATATTGCCAAAAAATTCGCTATAGAATTCACCAACCGCAGGATTGTAAGGCGGAATACTAGAGGCCATGTGAGCGAATGGATTGGTTTTACTCAAAAAATCCAGCGGATTTTGCGGCAGATTAAAGGCGTTGGTTCCGAAGTTGTTAAAAGGATTGCTATCAAAACCAAATGCATTATTGCCAAAGGGAAAATTGGCAAATGGCGTGTAGCCAAAAGCATTGGTAGTGGTATTCTCTGCGCCTTGGGTGTTGGAAGTATTGTTATTTGAAGCATTGTCGCTTGAGAACTGGGCGTTCGTTCCTTGATATTGGGTGTCTTTATTGTCTGCCATGATAAGTCCCGTTATTATGCTGTGCCTTGATAAGAATTCGTTGTGAATATGCATGCTTACTTAAAAATATGGTGGATTAGGCATCTGTCTAATCCACCATTTTTATAGATTCATAAGCCGCCATTCATCTATCAGGTAAAACATAAATAGCGGTTTATAAATGATACAGTCTTAAGAATGACTACGATGCATCAAACTAATTATTTTGCTGCAGGGGTTGTTTTTGCTGCAGGTTTTGCCGCTTCGCTATTTTGTGTTTGTGCTACATCATCAGCGGTGCGGGTTGCCGCAGCGGTCATGTTAGTCGCAGCTTTGTTCATGTTTTGGGTGGTTTGTTTAACTGCTTCTGACATTTGGTTTGCCGCTTTGTGCATGTTTTCGTTTACTTTGCGGTTAAAGTCTTCCGCCGTTTTTGATGCATTGCTAGCGGCGCTTTGCATGGCATCTTGCATGCTGGATGCATTTTGGCTATAGATTTCATTCATCGCTGACATGACTTCATTACGGATTTCGTTGCCAAGCTCAGTCAAACGCTGTGCATCTGACAACATTTTTTGACCCAATTGGTTGAGCAGCTCAGTTTGTTTTTGGTTGAAGCTTGAAGCCGCTTCCGGAGAGTCAACAGAAGAAACATTGCGAAGTTGCTCAAGACCCATTTCTGAGTAATGACGCATTGTTTCTAAAGAAAAGTCAGTCATTTTTTCCGCATTTCGTAACATCGCTTGGTTGAAGCGAGACCATGGTGCGTACATTTGACGTGAACCATCTTTCATTTTATCCATAAAATCGTTGTTCATAATTGACCTCATTAGGCTACCAGAAAAAACAAGAAGGGTATTGAAGAATACCAAGTTGCGATACATTTTCTAATCAAAAATATGACTAAAATGAATGTGATAAGATTTAAGCATAGTCTATTTGCTTGATATTACAATATCATGAAAAATGGCTAAATTAAACCTTGCGAGGAGCTTAAAAGTAAAAAACAATCACTATTTATGTTAATATTTGTAATAGTATAATCAACTAGACATTAAGAGTCGGTAATCGATAAAAATCGGTTATATCTTACCCTTCATCCTAAAAATAGTTGACAGGTTTGTCACTTTTACTTATCAGTTTCTATCGTGATTGCATGCTCAAGTGATAAAGCTAATTCAAGTTGCTCATCGGTCAATACGACATAAATTTGTTTGTCATCGTCTGAGTTGATTCGTAAAATCGGAACGTCAATACGGCCATCGATATTTTTATCCGCATCCAAACTAAAACCTAAAAAATCGAGTTGTTCGACAATCATCTGACGGATAATCGCCGACTGTTCACCTATCCCTGCGGTAAAGATAAGCGCATCACAGCCTTTCATACTAACCATCAGGCTTGCTATTTCTTTGGCGGCATGCGTGGCAAAATACGCCAGTGCAAATTTGGCGCGTGGGTCATCGCTAGCGAGCAAATCACGCACATCATTGCTAATTTCAGATAAACCAAGCAAGCCGGACTCTTTATATAGGCATTGGTTCATTTGCTCGAGCGTCCAACCTTGCTCGACCATATATAAAATCACCCCAGAATCCAAATGACCCGGACGGGTACCCATTGGCACGCCATCTAATCCACTAAAGCCAAAGGTACTGTCTTTTGACTCGCCGTTTTCGACCGCGGTGATACTACAGCCACTACCCAAATGCGCGATGATTAAGCGTTTTTTGGCAATCTTTGGGAGATAAGTTTCAAGTTTGCGCATAATCGCCTGATACGATAAACCATGAAAGCCATAACAGCGCACGCCTTGATCACGCAGCGATTTTGGCAGCGCATAGCTAGACCAAATCTCTGGGCGATGGTAGTGAAAGGCGGTATCAAAGGCAGCGATGTGCACCAGTTTTTTATCCATGGCTTGCAGCGCGTTTACCACAGATAATGCAGGAGGCTGATGTAGCGGACATATCGGTGATAACTCCACCAAATGCGCCATCACTGTCTCGTTAATCACCACAGGAACATGATAGCGTTTGCCCCCATGAACCACTCGGTGGATACAGACAATCTTACGCGCAGGAAAGGCCTGTCTGACACGAGTAAACAGGCTTACTGCGGTATCTGTCAGGCTATCTTGGGGTTCCCAGTCAGACAAAGATTGTGGCATGGCGTGCCAGACTTTGTTTTTGGTTTTTAGGTTGATATTGACATCAAACAAGGGTGACCACGCAAGGGGGGATGAGTCGACTGCCTTAGCCGTGTCGTACGCCGCCATTTTGATAGTCGCTGAACCCACGTTAAAAGTCACCACAATCGGGTGAGTCGAGTCAGTGTGCCTCATTACAGAATCGTTCATGCTAGTCACCTCAATTAATCTCAAGTAACCTGAATTAACATCAAGCTTGTTTACGCTTTTGCGCAACGTAGGCGCCAAGGGCAATAGAATACAGGCGGTCGAGTTCGTCATCCGAACGGCTGGTCAACACAATCGGCACTTTTGAACCCATGACAATGCCAGCGGCTTTGGCTTCACCCAAATAAATTAACTGTTTACCTAGCATATTGCCCGCTTCTAAGTCAGGTACCAGTAAAATATCGACATCGCCCGTGACAGGTGAGTGGATATGTTTGATATCCGCAGACTGCTGGCTAATCGCATTGTCAAACGCTAAGGGTCCATCAAGCAAGGCGCCGGTGATTTGACCACGGTCTGCCATTTTGCATAACGCCGCAGCATCAATGGTCGATTGCATTTGCGGTTTGACTTCTTCAACCGCTGCCAAGATGGCTACTTTAGGCTGCTCAATATCTAGCGCGTGCGCAAAATCAATCGCATTTTGCAAAATGTCTTTTTTGGTCAGCAAATCTGGCACCACGTTAAGTGCACAATCGGTCAAGGTCAAAAGCTTGTGATACGTGGGACTTTCCATTAACCACACGTGGCTCATACGGCGCTCGGTGCGTAGGTTTTGGGTTTTATCGACCAAGACACCCATTAACTCATCGGTATGCACTGAGCCTTTGATGATAAAGTCGGCTTGCTGTTCACGAACCATTTTTGCGGCGATTTCAACTGCGTCATGGCTATGCTCAGCATCCACCAACATAAAGCCTGAAATATCTAAATTGGCGTCAGTAGCGGCTTTTTCGATTTTGTGTTTTGGACCGACCAAAATCGGGGTAATGATGTGGTGCTGATGGGCTTGGATACAAGATTGCAAAATGATATCGGTGGTAGGGTGCACCACCACGGCAGGGACAGGTGAGACAAAGCGCCCTTGCGCTAAAAGCTGCGAAAGTTTGGTTAACATCGTGTTGCCCTTATGAGTTGACTTGACTTCCTCCCCTCCCTAAAGCGAGGGGATTCCTTCTGCAAGACGGTGAAGCCCCACCGCAAACCTTAAATAGTGGCAACCGCCCGTACTACACACCGTACATTTAAGGTTCTTATTTTAAGCTAATCCTACCGTTAGGATTGTCAATAGACACGGATTAGCTTAAGTGTGTGTTTGGAATGTCTTACCAGTTAAGTTACTGCGTACTCGCAATTTAGTCTTAACTTAACTGTGGAATGTAAGACATTAAATATAGTGATATGAGTATAGCAAATCTTATAGAGTTAAGCAATTGCCTTATATCCACCACCTGAAGTCGGTGGTTTTACGGCAAGGTCAGATAAACAGTAGTATGAACCCATGACATGACAGCAAGATGAATCGGTTGTTATGATGGTTTTGCCGCGCCGCTTAGCTTATAGTGAATCTGACATTATAATAACCGTTGTTCGCCCTGAGCCTATCTCTTCAGGTATCATTTTTTATAGGTTCAATAAGCTTACCACGAACGTCCTTGTTAACTATAATTTAGTTTTCACTATATTAGCTTCTAATTTAGCTTAAAACCTAGACTGCGTCAACTAATCTTGGTAATACCGGCACCGATAATTTTACTGATGCCCCCTGTTTGCGGCACTACTTGGATTTGACTACTGATTCTATCTTTTAGCGCCTGAATATGGGAAATCACGCCAATTAGCTTGCCCGATTGCTGTAGGTTGGTTAGGGTGTCGAGCGCTACATCGAGTGCTTCTTCATCGAGCGTACCAAAGCCTTCATCCAAAAACAGCGAATCTACTTGCATGCGGTGACTGGCCATATTTGACAGTCCCAATGCAAGCGACAAGCTGATAATAAAACTCTCACCGCCTGATAGATTTTTACTAGTGCGGATTTGCCCGCCTTGGTAATTATCCATCACATTGAGCATCAAGGGCTGCTCGCTATCAGCTATCAGCAAATAACGGTCGCTCATTTTTTTGAGCTGCTCATTGGCATGGGCAACCATGATATTAAAGGTCAAGCCTTGGGCAAAATTACGGAATTTTTTGCCATCGCTTGAACCAATCAACTGATGCAATACCTTCCATTCTTCGGTATGGTTGCGCTGTTGGTTGATGGCATCTAATAGTTGCTGCTGGTTTTGTTTAAGGGCTTCATTGGCTGCTAGCTGCTGCTCAACGGCGCCCAATTGTTTTTGCTGCTCGCTAAATTGCTGTTGCAATTGCCCAAGCGCATCAAGCAATTGCTCAAGTGACAGCGCAGTTTGGGGATGATCGCGTAACTGCTGCTGTGTGCGTTTGGCTTCAGTGAGTAGGTTATGATTGCGCTGCTGGCTGTCATGGAGTTGACTGGCAAGCTGTTGTAAGCGTTCCCGCTCAGTATCGACTAGCACCGCAGCGCGATAATCCGCCTCATCCAAAAAACCCAATGTCGCAAAACGCTGCTGGATATCGTCTTGTAGCGTTTGCTGGGCAGTTTTTAGTTGGGTAGTGCTAGTGGTCAAAGATGCGATCTGTTGTTGCAAAATCTGCAGCTGACTTAGCTGCTCATGAAAGGCGGTTTGGCTGGCTTGATAGTCCTGCAAAGCCTGATTTTTTGCTTGGATTAACGCGTGAGAGACGATGTCTACCGCTTGTTCGCCAAACAAGGCATATCGCTGCGCCTGTAGCTCGCTAATCTCTTGCGCCAATGCTTGCTGTCGCTGACGGACTTGGTGTTGATTTTGGGTTAGATGTTGCTGGTCTGCCACCAATCGGGTGAGCGCTTGCTCAATCCCTGTGATGGTGTCATTGATATGGCTAAGCTTAGTTTCTAATCCTTGATAGCGCTGTAAAAGTTGCGCAAGGGTATCGATATGCTGATTTAATTGGGCATTCGCATCCTGTGTGGTAGCAAAGCTAAAAGTGCGCTCGCGCGTTGCAAACGGCATCAGTAACTTGTCAATGCGCTGTATTACTTGATGTTGTTTCTCGGCGATAACCAATCGCTGGGCATCAATATCGCGGATTCTGTCTTGGCGATGTTGCTGCTGATTGTGTAGCAGGGTTTGTTGCTGTAAAACGTCATGGTATTGCTCGCTCAGTTTTGCTAATAGCTGCTGGGTTTGCTGCTGCTCGGATTGTACGGCTTCGATTTGCGTCAGTGAATCTTGCAGCGCTGCCAAAGACTGCTGATTGTGGGTTTGTTCAGCCTTAATTATCGTTGTCAATGTTTGAAGCGCTTGGTGGGCTATATCGTCATCAGCGTTGGACGCTACAACGGACGGTAATGCTTCAATTGCCTGTTGTACAGGCTGAGCATGTATAAGGTGTTGGCTGGCAAGCTGTAATTGATTTAATAAGCGTTGATTGTGTGCCTGTAAGTGCTGCAGATGCTCATTGCGCTGTTGCTGGCTATTTGTGAGTGCATGCTCTTCAAGTAATAACTGCTGTAATTGTTGATTGATGTCATCAAGCCGTTGTTTGGCAATCGCTAATTGTTGCTCGGTATCATCGGGCGTGTAGGGCTGATGGGTGGCGAAAGGATGCGCGGTTGACCCACACAGCGGGCAAGGTTCGCCGTGGCGTAATTTATCGCGCTCCTCGGTCAAATCTTGAATTTTTGCCAATAAAATCAAGTTGCGATTTAACAATTCGGCAGTCTGCTCGGCGGCTTGTTGCTGCTGCTCGCTAGTTAGTCGTTGACTAGCAATCTGAGCCAATTGGGTTTGACCATCGGCTAACTGCTGCACAAATTGCTGATAGTGTTGTAGGTTGGTTTGCCAAGTCTGCACATCGCTTTGTATGGCGGCAAGCTGCTGGTCGGTTTGCCAATAAGCTTCAACCTGCTGGCGCAATGCTGCCGCTGATTGCCCTTGTGTCAGATGATACAATTGACTGGTTTGGCTCTCTAAGTTTTGTCGATGCTCAGAAATTTGTGATTGCAACTGCGTGAGCTGTGATTTTAGAGCGCTGGCTTGCTGCTCATTGTGCTTAAACTCACCTTGTAACTGCTGCTGCTGGCTGACGAATGCCTGCGCTTGTTGACTAAATGCTTGGCTAGTTTCTTGTAGCTGGGTGAGGGAGGCTAATGTTTGAGGCAAGGTTGTTGCATAGGGGATTTGCTGCTGCGCTTGAATAAGCTGTTCACGCTGTGTTTGCTGGCTAACAAGCTGCTGCTGCTGACTATCAATGCTTTGGGCATTATGCGCCAACTGCTCACCAAGCTGTGACAACTGCTGCGCAATTTCTTGGGCGTACTGATTTTTTTGCCCAAGGGTAGTGTCAAGCTTGCGCACTTGGTTTAATAACGGTTGGGCTTGTTGCCAGTCGTTTTCGGTTTGCTGGGCTTGTGCTTGATGTTCCGCTTGGTTTTTTTGAGCAAGTTGGCAATTGCATTCGGCGGTGGGTAGCTGGTGTTGATAACTGGCAAGCTCACTGAGCTGTGCGGTCAATAAATCGCGCTGATAATCAAGTTTTTTAATATCACCCGACACTTCAAGGGCTTTTAGTGCGCGCTGTAGTCGGGTTTTTTGTGGGGCAAATTGGCTTTCTTGCTCGGCAAGGTCACGTGCTTCATGCTCAAGCTTGTAGATTTGGTGCGTGTATGCGTCAAGGTTTTGTCGCCATAGCTTATCAGACTCGATTTTAGTCAAGGCGGTTTTGGTTTCATTGACGATGTCAATTAGGGCGTTTTTTTGTGAGGTTAGGCTTTGTACTTCTTCATCAGATAACACCGTCATGCCTGATAAGCGATCGGTGAGCGTCTTAAGTTCAGCGTCTGATTGGGTTTTAAACTCATGTATTTTTCTTGAGATATCGCCATAGATTTCGGTGCCGGTGATTTCTTCGAGCAGGTTGGAGCGCTCATCGCTATTGGCTTGCAAAAAAGCGGCAAAACTGCCTTGCGCCAGTAGCATGGCACGGGTAAAACGGTCAAAATCCATGCCGGTGAATTCAGCGACCAGTTTTCTAGTTTTTCTGGTTTGGGTTTCAAGCGGTGGTAAATTTGCAGCGTCATCGGTAAAAGGGGCGATTTCGTGCGTCGGCGATTGCAAGTTGCCTTCGGGGTTTTTTCTGGCGCGCTTTTGTAGCCAAGTACAGCGATAACTGCCACTTTTGGTGGCAAAAATTACTTCACTCAAACATTCGCCGGTATGGCGTGACATGAGGTCATTTTTGCTTTGGGTAATCTCGCCCAAGCGTGGCGTCGCTCCGTATAAGGCAAGACAAATGGCATCTAAAATGGTGCTTTTACCCGCACCTGTCGAGCCTGTGATGGCAAAAATACCTTCATCAGCATACGCGGCATGACGAAAGTCAATTTCCCATTCGCCTTGCAATGAATTAAGGTTTTGAAAGCGTAGCTTTAAGATTCTCATTGCTGCCCCCCTTGCAAGCTTTCAAGCACTTCAGTATATCTCGACCATAGCATGGGTTTTTGCTCTTCTAGCACTTGATGGGCAATTAGGCAGCGTTCAAACACTTGTGTTGGGTTTAATTCTTCAAGTGATTCATCCATGCGCTGGCTTTGCATCACCTGATCGCGTTTTTGCTGATTTTTGATGCGTAGTACTTCAAGCCTAGAGTCTTTAACCAGTTCTGCGATTTTTTCTGATAAATCACCCACGACTTCTTGCCCGTCATACACCACTTCAAGCCAAACCGATTGTTGGGATTTTTTTAGGCTGTGTAAGCTAGATTTGATGGTTTGCCAATCGCCTTTGAGCGTTTGTATGGATTGGAACACAGGAACAGGCAGCGATTGCAGGAGGGTAGTATCGTTAAGCTTGGCGAGATTGTAAGGCTGCCCACTCAGATGATAACTGGGTGTATCATACTGTGCCTCATGGGTCGCTTGTGCATCAACCTCTGCGTTAATATCAGCGTCTGTATTTATCGCTTCAAGCATGGATGATTCAGGCAACGCTTCATCCGCAAATAAATCCATCGACGTATGGCTCACACTTTTGCGTTTTTTGACAGGGGTTGGCTCAGAGACAGGCGGTTTTTTTTGCACGGTTAAAGTCTGTAATGGCTGTGACAGTAAGTCAGGGTTGGCATCAAATCGCAGCAAATGCACTTGTTTTTGCTGGCGACTTTCACCAAAACCCATGGCAATGGGTGAGCCAGCGTAACGGATGTGTGGTTGTCCGCCAACCACTTGCGGAATATGTAAATGCCCAAGCGCCACATAGTCAATCTGGGGGTGGAAAATCTCGGCACCGATACTACCAAGTGAGCCGACATACAAATCACGCACCCCATCGCCTTCCATCGTTTGCCCGCCGACGGTAAATAAATGCCCCGTTGCCACAATCGGAATGCTACGCTTATATTTGGCTTTGAGCTGCGCTTGTCGCGCTATGGCAATATCGGCAATTTGTCCATAATGGGCTTTGATGCCTTGGGCAAGTTTTCGTTCTTTATCATCAAGGCGTTCGCCATGCCCGACGGTTCGTACATCACGGTCACGCAAGTATGGCACTGCCATGACAATGAGCTCAGCTTGCCCTGCTTTATCTGATAACGTAATCACTTCATCAGTCGGCGTATCTGTCATACTACCGATGATATGGATGTTAAAGGATTTGAGTAGCTGTTTGGGCGCCTCCAAAAAACTGGCTGAATCATGGTTGCCCGCTACGATAATCACATGGCGACAATCGGTATCGCAAACTTGACTTAAAAAATCATAATATAAATTTTGCGCTTGGTTACTGGGTGCGGTGGTATCAAAAATATCCCCTGCAATCAATAGCACATCGACTTTTTGCTCACGCAGCGTCTGTAACTGCCAGTCTAAAAACTGCTTAAATTCATCGTAGCGTGGCTTACCATAAAGCCTACGCCCCAAATGCCAATCTGATGTATGTAATAAAGTGAGCATAAAAAATTATGCCTCTGTGGCGGGCTTCGCTGAAGTCATGGGCTCAGCGTCTAAGGTAGATGGGGTAGATGGGGTAGCTGGCGCAGACGCCAATTCGCTATCGTGTAACCCTTGGGCAAACAAGCGACCCAATAGATTAACGTCATCGACCCGCGCATAGTTGAGACGGGTGATAAACGCCAAGCGGCGATGTGGACCGGCTTCATTGAGCGGCACTAATGACACATTGGTAGTTTGCTGGCGCACTTGCCCAGCTGCCATTTGCGGCACTAGCGTGGTGCCCATACCGCTGATAGCCATTTGAATCAACGTATGCAGGCTTGCTTCACTAAAGGCGTGTTTGACGCGGCTTTTATCGAGGTGACATACCGATAGCGCATGGTCGGTCAAACAATGTCCTTCGCCTAGCAGCATCAAGTTACTGTTGGCTAACTCGTCGGCATTGATGCTGGGTAAGTTGGCGTGTTTACTGTCTTTAGCAAATACCGCCAAAAACGTCTCTGACCAAAACTCAAATGATAGCATGCCGTCAGTATTGTAAGGTAGCGCAATAATGGCGGTATCAATCGCGCCATAACGGACTTTTTCAAGCAATCGCTCAGTTTGTTCTTCTACCACATTGAGCTGAAACTGTGGGAATTGTTGGCGCAGTAGCGGCAATACCTTGGGTAACAAAAACGGCGCAATGGTTGGGATAATACCAATCGTCATCGGATAGGCGAGTGGGGTTTGGTGCGTCTGGGCGCGGGTCACCAAATCATTGACTTCGGCAAATATCCGCGTGGCTCGCTCAAGAATTTCCTCCCCAATCGGGGTGATTAGCACTTGTTTGTTGTTACGCTCAAAAATTTGGGTATCAAGCTGTTTTTCCAGCTCTGCAATCCCTAAGCTTAAAGCAGATTGTGAGATATTGCATTCTTCTGCTGCCCGTTTAAAATGCTTGTATTTGGCAACTGCCAATGCAAATTCTAATTGTCGTAATGTAATCATGGTTTGAATTTTAACCTTTAAAATAGCGTAAAATCGTCGCTAACGCGTTTTAGTTAAAGACAAATAAAAAGATAAAAAGGTAAAAAAACTGACGGCTACCCTAGCAAACAACATGTAAAAGATGCATGCTAAACACCTCAATTAACCGAGTTATTTCAAATTTAGTTTACCATTTTTGTGTGCTTTTACGAGGGGAATCTTTTTTAATCTATCATTAATTTGGTTTTGGTATTGAATTCATTATCGAGTCTAACAAAATAATTACAAGATAGGCCAAAGATTGAAACTACAAGGCAAAACCCTCAAGGTCAATTTAAAAATTTAATCAATCAATTAAAAACTTTAAAATAGACTCAATCTCAAATTGTACTAAGATAGACCCATCGATAACAACGTTTGATGGGTAAAAAACAGCAACCGCCTATAGCCTAACAAGCTAGGAGCCTAAAAAGCTAGGTTGCCAATGACATCAAATTTGTGTTATCAATATAGCACTCACTGATTTGGGTTTGCCAAATGGTGATGTTGCTAAATTTTTAATCACAACAATAGCTTATATAAGGAAAAATCCATGGCTGCAATTATCAACCAAACCATTCCAGAATTCAAAACTCAAGCATATGTGAATGGTGAATTCAAAGAAATCTCATCTGATGACGTTAAAGGCAAATGGGCAGTGTTTTTCTTCTACCCACATGACTTTACCTTTGTTTGCCCAACTGAACTTGAAGACATGGCAGACCATTACGAAGAAATCAAAGCTCTAGGCGTGGAAGTGTATGCGGTATCGACAGACACCCATTTTGTACACAAAGCATGGGCAGATGCGTCACCTGCAATCGCTAAAGTAAAATACCCAATGCTTGGCGATGGTACTGGTAAAATCACTCGCGGCTTTAACGTGATGATTGAAGAAGACAACGCTGCCCTTCGTGGTACTTTCTTAGTAGACCCAGACGGTAAAATCAAAGTGGCAGAAATTCATGACTTAGGTATCGGTCGTTCTGCCAAAGACTTAATCCGTAAAATCGAAGCGGCTCAATACGTGCGTGACAACGACGGTGAAGTATGTCCAGCGGCATGGGAAAAAGGTAAAGAAACCTTAAAACCAAGCCTAGATTTAGTAGGTAAAATCTAATCTTGATGGTCTAATGTTTTATTGACTGACAATTAGATAAAATTAAAAACCTCAAATTGAAAGATTTGGGGTTTTTTTTATTCAACTACTGTCGTTAACAATGATAAAATCAGCTTCTTTGAAGTTTGAGAAAATAACCATGGATAGCGCACAAACCACCCACCAAACTGGCAGTCAGACCACAAGTAGCCATTACGCCTTGCTGTGGGCAGGGGCAGCTGTGTCAATCGCTGAGATTTTGACGGGCACCTACCTTGCGCCGTTGGGGTGGGAGCGTGGTTTATTAGCCATTGTCATTGGGCATATGATAGGTGGGGTGCTATTTTTTTTAGTCAGCTATATTGGGGCAACCCAACGCAAAAGTGCCATGGAAACGGTGAAAGGTAGTTTTGGTTTTCATGGTGGGATGCTTTTTGCTTTGCTAAATGTTGTGCAATTGGTCGGTTGGACAGCCATCATGATTTATGATGGGGCATTGGCGGTCAATGGGATTTGGGCTATCGGACAAGCTGCTTGGTGTGGCGTGATTGGGGCGCTGATTGTGCTGTGGCTGTGGATGGGCAACCGCTTCTTTGGCAAAATCAATGCGTTGGCGGTAGCTGGGTTATTTATTTTAACGCTTATTTTGTCGTTTAAATTATTTAAGTTAGGCGCTGGGGATGTGGTAGCGACAAAAGACGTGGCAGCAGCGATGAGCTTTGGGGCAGCGGTGGAGCTGGCGGTCATTATGCCATTATCATGGTTGCCACTGGTGAGTGATTATACTCGCCATGCGCAAAAACCTTTGCAAGCGACGCTCGTGAGCACCGTGAGCTATGGGGTGATGAGCGCGTGGATGTATGCGATTGGACTGGGCATGGCACTGTATACCCAAACGTCGGATTTTGCCCAAATGCTATTACAGCTTGGATTGGGCGTGACAGGGTTATTGTTGATTGTGCTCGCGACGGTGACAACTACATTTTTGGATGCGTACTCGGCAGGCGTGTCGGGTGTTTCGCTGTGGCAAAAACTTCCAGAAAAAGGCTTGGCAATTAGCATTACCCTCATCTGTACCATCGCAGCGATGCTGTTTCCCATGGATGATATCACTGAATTTTTATACTTTTTAGGCTCAGTGTTTGCGCCAATGGCAGCCATTCAAATTGTGGACTTTTTTATTTTAAAAAATACCAGTATCAAACAGCGTTTTAATGTCAAAAATTTGATTGTCTGGGCGATTGGTTTTTGCTTGTACCGTTATTGGCTTGCCCATCCACTCGATATCGGGAATACCTTGCCGGTGATTATGGTGACAATGCTGTTATGCTTCTTGGTTAATGTATTCCCAAAAAAATAATGCCGTTAGCCACGCTTAAAACAGTTTTTTTACAGTCCAATTTTCTTGTACGGTTGCTTTGTTAATTTAAGCCTTACACTTGCTATCAATAGCAAAAGCCCTGTCACAGAGAACAGGGCTTTAATCAATAAAATCGAATTTAGCTTAGAGCTTATTTATGTTTATTGTCTTCTAAGATTTTGTAGATTTCATCTTTTAATTGCAGTTTTTGTTTTTTTAATGCTTCAATTTCGTCGTCACGGCTGCCTGCTGCAACAGGATCTTTTTCTAGGTTAATGATTTGAGCATCTAATTCGTTGTGTTTATCAAATAATTTTTCAAAGTGTTTATCAGAAGTTTTTAGTTTGCTAATAAGTTCGCGATGTTCTGGAAACATAGTCCTTTCCTTTTTTTGGTTGTATGTGAAAAATAATGCAAAGGGGTCAATACATAAGACAAATTTGATTGAGTTGGTATATTGCATTTGTCTTATTAGCATTGTAACGAAAAATTGTAGGGTTGACTATACGCTAATCGGTAACAATTGGTGATAGGAAAAAAGCCACACTATCAATGGACTGAAGTAATTTATGTATTAATACCCCACTCTCAACTTGAAATAAGCAAATCAAACTGAAGAGGCGGGTTACCAAGTTTTTTGTTGAGTACAAAGCACAGATTGTGTGAAAGAATCTTACGAATCAATCGATGAGACAAATGCCATAAATCTCTTGCTCGTACCCTTTGTATATTAAATCGTTCTGATAGCTGACCAATGACTGTTTCAACGATACGGCGGGCTTTCATCAGCCGTCTTACCACAGGTTTGGGTCTATCCTCTTTCATATTAGCTCTGAGTGGCGTTTGTAAATCCACGCCTTGAGCGTCGTAGTACGATGTCAGACTAGGGCTGATATACCCTTTATCAGCGCCAAGTAGCCCATGAATATGAGTGGTGATTTCTGGGGCAACCGCTCTTTCATCAACATTGGCAGGAGCAAAGGTAAAGCCTTTAATCATGCCCGATAAGTTAACAAGCAAATGTCCCTCAAAGCCATAGTATCTCTCTTGCTTAGCCGCACAGTAGCTAAAAGCCGCTAAGTCTTGATAGTTTTTATGCCGATAAGCGCGTCCATAATGACAGACGGGTATCGGAAAGCCATCCATAAAATGGATGTTGTCACGGCCCTCAAGTTCACTGACTTTATCTTGTATCTGCTGTTTGACTTGCCACAGATTGGCGCAGTGCTTTGCGAAGTTAGGGTATGAGCCGATGGCTGGAAACCAGTCTTGCCAATGCTGGGTAAAGTATTGCCAAATTTGTTTGTCTTGATCTAGGTGTAAAAATTCACCGACCATCTCCATGCAAATAACCTCAGGATCACTTAGCTTTGGCGCGTAACCTGCACTTCGCAAGGGTTTGGTGACGACTATTTTGTAATATTGCTCTACCATTAAATAGATATTTATGATAAATTCGTCTATGGGCATCTCACAACTCCATTGTATTCTTGGTCGAAAACAATAGATTAGTGAGGTGCTCTTCTTTTTTCAATCACTTTCGAAGTTGAGAGTGGGGTATTAAATGATCGTAATTAATTTTAACCTGCCATTCATAAAAGGAATTTATTATGGTAATAATCAGCCATAAAAAAAACACAGTTAATAATCTTCGTCATTCAAAAGAGTTGTTATTACTTTGTAGCAGTATGCTACTAATAGCTTGTAGCTCAGCACCTGCGCGTACAGGAACAGTGACTAGTGTAAGCGGTGATAATCGCGCCCCTACGACCGCTACCATCAAAGCTAATAGTCAGGTCGCCAAACAATTAAACCTTAACGATCAGCAAGATTTCACAGACGCGCGTCGCGGACTTATCGCCAGTCCTAAAGATTTGAAAATCCCATCCTCTAAAGACGCCTCGAAGAACGTCTGGAATATGAGTGCTTATGATTTTATAGAAGGTGAGGCTCCTGCTACAGTCAATCCTAGCCTGTGGCGACAAGCTCAGCTCAATAATATTCAAGGACTATTCGAGGTAACACCAGGTATTTATCAAGTTCGCGGTTTTGATTTATCTAACATGACGTTAATCAAAGGCGATAGTGGCTGGATTATTATTGATACGATGACCTCAAAAGAAACCGCGCGCTATGCTTATGACTTCGCTATGCAGCATCTAGCTAAGCGCTATCCGAATACAACCAACGTCAGTGCTATTTTATTTACGCATAGTCATGTTGATCACTTCGGCGGAGTATTAGGCATTGTTAGTCAGCAAGATATTGAGCGTAAGAAAATTCCAATTATTGCACCTGCTGGGTTTATAGAAGAAGCGACCAGCGAAAATATCATTGCTGGTAATGCTATGCTACGCCGCGCCGTTTACATGTACGGCAAAGACTTGGCGCGTGATGAATTCGGTCATATCGATACTGGCTTAGGAAAGAGCCCAGCTTTTGGAGAGGTCAGTATTACCAAGCCTACGGTATTAATTGATCGCACTCCTACTAAACTAAATATAGATGGCGTCAAGTTCGAGTTTCAGTACACGCCTGAGTCAGAAGCTCCAGCAGAACTAACCTTCTATCTACCAGAATACAAGGCTTTTGGCGGTGCAGAATTGGTGTCACGAAATATGCATAATCTGTATACGCTACGCGGTGCAAAGGTACGTGATGCTTTGAAATGGAGCGGTTATATAGAAGAGGCGCGTAATATATTTGGTGATGCCGATATCTATTTCGGTAGTCATCATTGGCCTATGTGGGGGCAAGACAATATTCAGAAATTCTTAAAGCAACAGCGCGATACTTATAAATTTATTCACGATCAGAGCGTGCGCCGTATGAATAAAGGTATGACACCAAGCGAGATCGCTGAAGATATTACTTTGCCTACTAGTTTGTCGCAGGAATTCTATAATCGCGAGTATTATGGCACAGTAAAACATAATGCACGTGCTGTCTACCAAGGTTATTTAGGATGGTACGATGGTAATCCTGCCCATTTAGATCCGTTACCTGATCCACAACGTGCTACCGCTTACGTCGATCTAGCTGGTGGTAGTAATAATGTATTATTAAAAGCGCAAAAAGCCTTTGATGAGGGTAACTATCGCTGGGCCGCTGAGCTATTGAATCATTTGGTATCGGTTGAACCCAAAAACATAGTAGCGCGCGAGCTGCTAGCGCGTAGCTATGATCAATTAGGCTATCAAGCGGAATCAGGACCGTGGCGTGATGTTTATTTGACCGGTGCTTTAGAGTTACGTCAAGGAACATCCAACACCAGCGTGAATCTTGCCGCTACTAAAGACCTATTATTACAAACGCCAGTCTCTAACTTTTTCGATACTTTAGCTGTGCGTTTAAAATCAGAAGATGCAGCTAATAAAGACACTAAGATAGTGATTAATTTTACGGATCTAAATGAAAGCCATCTCTTATGGATTGAGAACTCAGTGCTCCATCATCGTTTAGTTGATGATTCTAAGCCAGTAGAAGAGAAGGTTAATGCTACGTTGAATTTACCTCATGCTATGTTTGTCGATTTATTAGTAGGTGAAACAGATTTTAAAGGTATGTTGTTATCTAAAGAGTCTAAGGTTGACGGTAATCCACTTGGCTTGATAGGCTTCTTTAGATTGTTTGAGAAGCCTAATTCTTCATTTGGTATAGTGTTGCCAGATGAGTAAGGCAGCTTGTTTTCGACTATAACTATTAAGGCCTTGCTAACAGCAAGGCCTTAATAGTTATATATATTTTATTATCTCATTGCTTGGGTGAACTATCCATTTCTTGTAGTCGTTGAAAGACGGTGTCTGAAAATGGTTTGAAGTAATTCCATGACTTATATTTTTGATTGTACTGACCACCGCCTTCGTTACGCCATTGCTTTAGTATCTCAATGACATCATGGTTGTAGGTCACACACTTGATAGACATCATGCCTGAATTAAAGACCCTGACATCTACCCAAGCATGGTTGACGGTAAAGCGATAGATGGTATAGCCTTTATCAAAGCTTCCGTTGCTATTCTCATCAGTACTGCTCTGGCAATTATAAAGAGGCTCAGGTGATGGTGTAGGGGCTATTGTTAATGATTTCGGTGCTGGAAATATCCACTGCTTATTACTGACACAGTCTAGAATATAATCTTTGGCTTCCTCACTTGGCAACTCAATACCTTGTGTGAGGATTTCTCTCAAATCGATCTCAACGGTCTTAATACCTAATTGCTTAATAAAATCTGCTTTATCAGTATCGATGAAAGAAGTCACAGCAACTTCAATAAACATCATTTCTCCGTCAACCGTTGCGACTATATCAGGTCGAATACAGCCAACAGCTTGCTCTTCGATTAGTTGATCAAACTCCCAAGTTTTATCTTCACTATTTTCGTCATCAGGTAGTGATGGTAGTGTTAAATATTTCTCTTCCATAATGACTTGCTTAGCAAACTTGTGTAGGATACTTTCAGGGTGAATCGTGCAGCTTTCTTTATTACTTAGATGCGAGAAGTGATGCTCATTTTTCTCACCTTTACGAGCCACCACAGGTTCCGCGCATTCAAAGCAAAAACACATACAAGCCAGCCCTCGCTCGACTTGCTTAACATTGACGATTTGCTTCTGCTCATTAACAGCAATTGACATAGACATAGTTACCATCCTTTTGTTAGTTGGTTAGGAGTGAGGTAACTATGCGATAAAATTTGATCTTGAAATAGGCTGCTATAGGGATGTTAATAGGGGTTTAATCGGTGCAATTATATGGAAAACAATCACTTAGTAGTATTCAATGAACTGCATGATCAGCTGATGAATTATCCCCGTGATACGCTTTGGGATACGTATTTAAAGATTATCGTCAGCGAGCAGCTAAGAAAAATTGAGTATTCGGAGTATTAATATTTTGTTATATAAAATAATAAACGTTTTGTTTCTTAAAACATAGCTATCAACTTTCTCACATTGTCAAAGCCTGCAAAAATCACAATAATAAGGTTAACAAAATGACTTACCCAATGACTAGAAGGAAAATGCCATGTTAGATCAAGGTTTATTAGATGCAGTAAAAACTTATAGCGAACGTATGACTCGCCCGATTGAGTTTGTGTTGGGTGAAGGTGAGCATGAACAGCGCGCTGAACTGGTGGATTTTTTGACCCAAATTGCAGGCACTACTGACAAGATTAGTTTGAGTCAACAATTCGATGCCAATCTATCACCGATGAGTTTTAAAATCCGTAGCCAAGACAAAGATACGGGTATCATTTTTAGTGGTATTCCAGGTGGTCACGAGTTTACCTCATTGATTTTGGCGATTTTGCAATCAGGTGGTAGTGAGCTCAAACTTGACCCAGGTATTCAAAATATCATTAAAGCGATTAAACAGCCGCTAAAATTTGAAACGTTCGTCTCATTGTCTTGCCACAACTGCCCTGACGTGGTGCAAGCGCTAAACCAATTTGCGTTATTGAACGACAACATCAGCAATGAAATGATTGATGGTGGCGTGTTCCAAGACTTGATTAACGAGCGCAATATCCAAGGCGTACCTGCGGTATATTTAAATGGAAAACCTTTTGCCAATGGTAAAATTGACACTGCCAAACTTATCGAGAAACTGCAACAGCAATACCCAGATTTGATGAGTGGTGCTGCAGTAGCCGAACAGCTTGAGCAGCAAGATGTGACCATCATCGGTGGCGGACCTGCGGGCGTGGCGGCAGCCATTTATGTGGCACGTAAAGGCTTAAAAGTGACCATGGTGGCTGATCGTATCGGTGGGCAAGTAAAAGATACCCAAGATATCGAAAACTTCATTTCAATCCCATTGACCAATGGTAACGAATTATCTGCCAATTTTGTCAAACATATTACCGCTTATAGTATCACGGTCAAAGAAATGGTAAGCGTGACATCCATCACCGAAAATTCTGCACAAATGAATGAGCAAGGCGAGGATAAGCCAACCTACCAAATTACCTTGAATACCGGTGAAAGTTTCGCCACTCGTGCGATTATCGTAGCGACAGGGGCAAAATGGCGTAAGCTTAACATCAAAGGTGAAGATGAAAATATCGGTAGTGGCGTTGCGTATTGTCCGCACTGTGATGGTCCTTTCTTTAAAGGCAAAGACGTGGCAGTTGTGGGCGGCGGTAACTCAGGGATTGAAGCGGCAATTGACCTAGCAGGCATTGTCAAACACGTGACAGTGTTAGAATTTGCTGACACGCTCAAAGCAGACCAAGTATTGATTGATAAAGCCAAAGAGCGCGATAATATCGATATCATGACAAGTGTAGCGAGCCAAGAAGTTAAAGCAACTGATGGTAAAGTCAGTTCGCTAATTTACCAAGACCGTACCACCGGTGAAAACAAAGAATTGCCATTATCTGCTATCTTTGTGCAAATCGGACTGGTGCCAAACTCGGAATTGGTCAAAGATTTGGTACAGGTGACCAAATTTGGTGAAATCGAAATCAATGAGAAATGCCAAACCAACAAACCCGGGATTTTCGCCTGTGGGGATGTCACTACCGTGCCATTTAAGCAAATTAATATTGCGATGGGCGAAGGTAGTAAAGCGGCACTCAGTGCGTTTGAATACCTCATGTTGCAATAATTTTTTAGTTGTTTTTCAAAAAAGCCAAACCTTATAGTTTGGCTTTTTTTTGGCGGCTAATTTTTTTGGGCGAGTAATATTGTGTTGCCTTGTCAGTCTATATTGGTGAGGTAGGCATACTACCCAAAATCCGCTACAATAACTTGCAAACTATTAATAGCGATTTAAAGGAATAAATCATGACAACAGCAAGTACTTCATCCATCAAGCAGGTGACGGTAGCCGGCGGCGGCGTACTGGGTTCTCAAATCGCCATGCAAAACGCCTTTTTTGGCTTTAACGTCACAATCTTTGACAAAGAACCTGAAAAGGTCAAAGAGCGCATCGCAAAACTCATGCCCATCTACACCAAATTCTATGACAAAAGCCCAGCCCAAGCCCAAGTAATCACCCATGCGATTCGCTATGTGACTGACTTAGGCGAAGCGGTGGCACAGGCTGATTTGGTTATCGAAGCCCTACCAGAAGTCCTTGAGATCAAAAATGAATTTTATAAGGCGCTGGCAAGTGTAGCCCCAAGTCACACGATTTTTGCCAGTAACAGCTCAACGTTGATTCCTAGCCAAATGGTCGATGCTACAGGTCGTCCCGATAAATTTTTGGCGTTACACTTTGCCAACCGTATCTGGGTGAACAACACCGCAGAAGTCATGGGCTCAGCGCAAACCGATCCGGCGGTATTTGACAGCATTGTGGCTTATGCCAAAGCCATCGGCATGGTGGCGTTACCCGTCAATAAAGAACAGCCTGGTTATATCTTAAATACCCTCTTGGTGCCCTTCTTAAATGCCGGTATGCACTTGTATGCCAATGACATTGCCGATCCGCAGACCGTCGATAAAACCTGGATGATTGGCACAGGTGCACCGATGGGACCGTTTGCGATGATGGATATCGTAGGGGTCAATACCATTATTAATATCAGCCAGCAAAAAGCCAAAACAGGCTCAAAAACTGCCGAGCGATTTATCCAAAAACTGCAAACCGAACTGATCGATAAAGGTCGCACAGGGTTTGAAGTGGGGAAGGGTTTTTATGATTATCCAAACCCGGCTTATAAAGACCCTGATTTTTTAAAATAAGCGGCAAAAAAGTTTAAAAGTCAGGATTTAAAAGTCAGTAGATGACAAAAGCCCATTCACCTAACATGGGCTTGGTTTTTTATCTTTTATTGCGGCAGCACCCACGGCTAGCACTTGCCAAAGCCAACAATTTACCCCAAAATGATAAAAAATTGTTGCCAAAAATCCCCGATGAAGCCGACCACCGCCCAACAAGTCAACACCTTATTATATTATTTGCAGACCAAACAGACACCGCCGTTTGAGATACTGTTTTGGAAAAACCTGCAAAAGATTGACTTTGATTATTCAGCCAACAGCCTACAGCAACTCAGTCGGTTTTTTGCAGCAATGGCAAAACGCCACATTCAATTGCCACAATTATTGGCAAACCAAAGCGGGCAAGCGCTTGTGGTAGCGCTCGCCGCTTATATTGCAGACTATTTAGCCAAAACCACCGGGCAAGCGATTGCTTGGTATGACTATGACAGGATGTCAGCGCAACTGGCACGGCAAAATAAGCACCCCACCCAGTCGCAGTTACCTGCCGATTTTTACGCGTCACTCACCGCGCACATCGGGCACAAAGTCTATTGCCAACCGCTTAAGTTATTACCAGATTTGCTGCAGGGTAAGGATGTGTTGCCACAGTTTATTGCACAGATGACGCAGACCCTGTATCAGCAATCGCAAGTCAACTTATTGCAATCGCCTGAGGCGGTGTGTCAGGGCTACTTGGCAAAAGTGAAAACAGGCAAACTACAGGATGCCGCTATCGCATTTTCTACCTATCTGGCAGCGGTGAATTTTGATCATAGCCGTGATAGTTTGGTGCAAATTGATGAGGCATTATCGGCTATCCAGCAGGTGTTTGGGTTTACGCAAGCGGATTATCTGGATTTTTTGCAAGACACCTCACGTCAAGCATTTTGCTATTTGCTGGGGTTTTATATTGGCGTGACCAGCAGTCGCTTGGCAAATGCGCCCGTGCGCTGGGTATCTTTTGCGCAGATGTATGACAGCTTGGGCGAGGCGTTTGCTGAATGCCTTGAGCATAGTTTTGTACTGCTGTTTGAGGACTGCTATCGCACGCCGATACTGGTAGTAACCAATCGGTTATTTGGACTTGCTAGCAATTTTCCGACCACCGCTGCTGAGTTTGCGGATATTGTGCAGCGGCAAAATGCAGGTAACATAGCGGTTTATCCTTATCAAGACGCTGTGAGCGCTACCGCTGACTTGCCAGCGCTTTGGTCGTCAGCCATGCAAGCGGCGGGTGGGTTGGTGGCGTCTGTGCTATCAAGGCTATCACAAGGTGAGCCAATTTTACCTTGTGTGTATCAAGCGCATATCAGCGACAATACAGGGGGTGACTTAACCGCATTTAATCCATCCAATATTAAGTTGTTATCACCTAGCGATACGGATTTAGACACAGACATAGAAAAAAACACAAATATAGACACAGATACAGACAAGCTGATTGATAGCCTCTACCAAACGCTGCATCAAAACCCACAATTAGCCGCCATAATCGTTGGCTGTTTTGATAGCTATACCAATTTGCCGATGGGGCGTACCGAAGGGATCGTGATTGAGATATGGGTGTATGAAAACCCTCGCTTACAGCTGCAGCTTGTATTGCCGTATCAGCCTGCCAATGATTGGCACAGTCTAAAAATTTATCCGTTAGTCAGTCATCAAAATGGCGCACAAACAGCGCTTACCTCGGAACAAATAACCGCGTTAACCACGCACTTTTACCAAGCACTGCTAAGCACACCACCAACACAAAATACCGCGGTCAGAACGCTGTGGCAAGACGCCTATGTCAATCAACTTGATAGCTGGGTATTGCCGCCCAAAGACCAGCGTATCCAGCAACAAAACGCGCAGCTGGTGACGCATTTTGATTTTGCGCTATTACCGATACTCGATAATCAACCCAATGTGAATATGGCAGCTTTTGACTATGCCAGCATTGATTGGCGCGGGTTTGATTTGGCAAAACATATTTTGCAAGCCAGCCACCATGAACAAAGCTATTTGCAAGTATACGTTAGTGATAATCTGATTAAAGATGAACTGTATCGGCAAGTAGAAGCGACTGAGGGTTTATATCGCTATGGCAAAGTGGTGTGGGGCGTGGTGATAAAATCTGATGCGGCGTTAACCAAGCCTATGTCAGAAGAAGAACGAGACACGCCTTTTGCCAACCATCGGGTGAGTTGTGCCGACATTTTGTTTGATCCAAGCGGGCAAGCAAGGGTAGAAGACTTGCAAGCCAAGGCAAGTCAATTAATGGATGCGATTGGCAGAGTCAATCAGCCGCCAAATGCTCCACCCGACGTGGCGTTTTATCAATTACATTACCAAGACGACACATCTAGGGTGTTTAATTTGGCTTATCCAGCCAGTATCGCAGCGACAAACTATCGGATAACTAGCAGTTGGATTTGGCGGCGTCATTTGCCCAATGGCATGTTATCAAATAGCGTAGTGCCCATTATTATTCATACTAATGCTTACCAAAATAAAGCCGAGCAGGGCGAAATTATGGTATTGCCTAGCCAACTATGGGATAAAGCCTATTATCACTATTGGCTAAGTTTGGCTTATGAGCAATTTGGGCAAGATTATGATTTACTTCCCTATATCCACTGGCAACAAAAATACGCACAGGATAGCACCGATGCCGCAACCCAAAAGCGGCTATGGCCAAAATTTAAACCCAACCGAGCACCTAATCGAGCACCTAGCCGAGAACAAAGTTCAGCTATCGGATTGATGTCAGACAAGCTAGAAAATCCAATGTCAGCTACTGCTAAGCAACAGGGCAGTGTGCAACAAGCTGCTGTTCAACAAGCAACTATTCAACAAACGACTGGGCAAAAACTTGCTGATGTACAGCCAACTTTACAGCCATCGATAGAGTCAACATCACAGGCAGCCCAGGCAGCCAAAACATCACAGACACCAAAAGCGCTGCCGCCATCCTCACTATCCAATGAGTTGACGCAGCAACTCATGAATGACAAGCTGCGCTTACAAACCCAATTATCCACCAAAGATACAGCCAAAGATAAAAAACTTCTAGTGATTGCTATCGGTGGGGTGTTTGTTTTGATTATCATGGTGATACTGGTCAAATTGATGCGATAAATTTGCCCAATTTTTATCACCGTTGCCGTAAAACCACCGACTTGAAGCAGTGGGTATAAGGAAGCTCATGCACTATAATACTTGCATAAATTTTGTTAAAATAATCCAATGAAAACACTCAAGTTACGCATACGAGATAAACATATAGACCAACTGAACCGCCTAAGCGGTTCGGTCAATTTCGTGTGGAATTATGTCAATGATTTGAGTTACAGACACCTACAAAAAACTGGCAAATTCTTTAGTGCTTATGACCTAAACGACTACACCAAAGGTAGCGGTGAGTTACTAGACTTGCATAGTCAGACTATTCAGGCAATCAATGAAACCCATGCCAAAGCTAGAAAACAATTCAAAAAAGCTAAGTTATCATGGCGAA
This sequence comes from Enhydrobacter sp. 8BJ, assembly GCA_902506225.1. Classification (GTDB taxonomy): domain Bacteria; phylum Pseudomonadota; class Gammaproteobacteria; order Pseudomonadales; family Moraxellaceae; genus Faucicola. The sequence goes on from LR733345.1 coordinate 899,485, forward strand.
CCAACAACCCAACATCAAAGCGTAAAAGCTTGGGTTGGCTACCATTTAAACAATCTGCCATTAAGCATATTGCTACGCACCAAACAGGCAAAAAGGGCTTAAAATCAACCTTGCAACTAAGCCTAGCCAAAGGGCAAAAGCTAGTTATTGATCTATGGGACAGCTACAACCTTAGCCTATACCAAATTAACACTTGTGAGTTAGTCCAAGACAGTCGTAACCGTTGGTATGCGTGTGTCACGGTCAAAGATTACCCCAAACAATCATGTGGAACTGGTAGCGTAGGTATTGATTTAGGTTTAAAAGACAGTGCTACAGCCTCAAATGGCGATAAACTACAAATCAAGCAAACGCTCAAATATGCCAAAGCATTAGCCACCGCCCAACGTGCCAAAAACAAACAGCGTGTCAAAGCGATTCATGCCAAAATCAAAAATACACGCCAAGACCTAATCCACAAATTCACTACCCAATTAGTCAAAGACAATGCCCTAATCGTGGTAGGTGATGTTAGAACTACCCAATTTAACAGTAAAAAAGGCAAACTAGCCAAAAGCGTCTATGATGCAGGTTGGTTTGAAATGAAACGACAACTGACCTATAAATGCGAGAACGCAGGTTGCCGTTTTGAAATCGTATCAGAGCGATACACTACCCAAACTTGCTCGTGCTGTGGCGATATGTCCAGTAGCTTGAGCGGTAGAGCAGGTTTGCGAATAAGAGAATGGACTTGTGTAAAGTGTGGCACATGGCATGATAGAGATATTAACGCCAGTAAGAACATTCTTGCGGTCGGGCTTGACCGTCTTGCAGAAGGAATCCCCGAACGATAGGGAGGGGAGGAAGTCAATTGAAAAAAGTCAGCATACGCATCAAAAGGTCATAAAAATTTGTTATGCTAACGGTCTGTAAGTTGGATGATGACAACAAAAAGAAAGATAGGGATACAATATGAAAATTATTGCTGATGGCAATATTGCTCATTTAAGCGATTTTTTTAATGAACACACTTTAGGGCGACCTATCGAGTTGATTGCGATGGCAGGGCGTGAGATTGACGCGGCTGTGATAGATGAGCATCAGCCTGATATTTTGTTAGTACGTTCCGTCACGCCTGTCAACAAGCTGTTATTAGACAACAATAAAAGTGTCAAATTTGTTGGTAGTGCCACCATCGGCATCGACCATGTCGATGTGGAGTACCTTGCCAAGCGCGGTATCATTTTTGCCCATGCCGCTGGCTGTAGTAAACATTCGGTTGCACAATATGTGGTGGCAGCGATTGCCAATTTGCGCCCTGACTATTTATTCAAACCCATCAACCTTGGGATTATTGGGGTCGGCAATATCGGTAATACCCTCGCGCAATATGCGATTTCCTATGGCTGGAATGTGCTGGGCTATGACCCACTCAAACCACCGTCGGTGGTGAACAACGCCAAACTTGAAACTGTACTGCAAGAAAGCAATGTGATTAGCTTCCACGTGCCACTGACGCATGCGCACAACAGCTCATATCCCACCCATCACGACTATCTGATGACCCAAGCGCGCTGGCAAACCGTGTCCGACACTGCCATCATCATCAATACCTCGCGCGGTGAAGTGCTCGGTCGTGATGATATTGTCGCAAGCCCGAATGTGTGTGTACTCGATGTGTTTGAGCACGAGCCCAATATCGATGCAGAGCTGCTCAAAGCCTGTAGTATCGTCACCCCGCATATCGCCGGTTATACCCTAGAAGGCAAACTTAGGGGCACACAGTTTGTCTATAATGCCTTATGCAACTATTTACAGGTTGCCCCAACGGTTGATTTTCATACCTTGATGCCAGCTGAAGTGCCGCTGTTTCAAGAAGTGCATAATCCACTCAAAGACCACGAGCGCCACCAACTGCTCAATAAAATTCCTGTAATGTATGACATCAAAGCCGATGACAAGCGTTTACGTAGTGTGGCAAATGCAAACGGTGATATTGAAGGCAAAGACTTTGATAACCTGCGTAAAAATTACCCGCTGCGCCGTGAATGGCAATCATACGTGTTTAAAATTTGATAAAAATGTTCACCATGACATAAAGCAAAAATAGCCAGTATGGGAAAATACTGGCTATTTTTTTTGGGTCTGCTAATATTGTCGCAAATCCACCTATCCAAACTGCTATGTCAATCTCTTATCAACCTACTTGCACCCTACAAACCGCCCAAGCCCGTGCTGCGATGTATGCCACCATCCGCCAGTTTTTTGCCGAGCGACAGGTGCTAGAAGTGCAAACCCCGGTGATGTCACAGGCGGGCAACACCGATATATTTTTGCAATCCGTCTCTAGCAATGTCACTGTGGCCGACCATCCAACAACCTATTATCTACACACCTCACCCGAATTTGCCATGAAGCGTCTATTGGCAGCTTGGCAAGTGCCGATGTACCAGATTTGCCCCGTGTTTCGCGACAACGAAATTGGCAGCCGTCACAACATTGAATTTACCGTGCTTGAATGGTATCGTCCCAATTTTAGCTTGGATGAACTGGCAAAAGAAACCAACGATTTGGTGTCCGCGGTACTCGGCTATCCGGTGATTTTTGACCATTATCGCTATGTGGATGCCTTTATGGATTTTGTTAAAATTCATCCCTTCAATGCCAGTTGCGATACCCTCAAAGCCATCGCCAAAGATAATGGTCTTAACATTGATTTGGGGGAGGATCACCAAGGCTGGTTAGATTTATTGTTTAGTCATTTGGTAGAGCCTAATCTGGGAAAAGCGCTACCGACACTCATCTATGATTATCCTGTCGCCACTGCCGCCCTCGCCAAGACAGTCACAGACAAAGATGGCAATCGGGTGGCTAGACGCTTTGAGCTGTATATCAACGGTCTTGAAATCGCCAACGCGTATGATGAGCTGGCTGATGGACAGGCGCTGCGTCTGCGCTTTGATGAAGATAATGTGGCGCGTAAAAAACGCGGGCTACCTGTGATGCCAATTGATGAGAACCTGCTGGCAGCTTGTGATGCCCTGCCAGCTTGTAGTGGCATTGCGCTTGGTATTGACAGGCTGCTGATGATTAAAACGGGCAAAACCCATATCCGCGATGTCATCGCTTTACCCACCCCTCACGCCTAACAGCAGTGAACTCAAAAAATAGGAATTGATATGAAAGTTTGGCATTTATTTTTGGGGCTGGTGGCAGGCTTGGGCATCCCGATTCAAGCAGCGATTAATACTAGATTGGGCGCAATGTTTGGTGGTCAACCGTTAATGGCAGCATTTGTATCGTTTACGGTTGGCGCGCTATTATTGTTCTTGGTGTCTTTGCTATTTGTCGATTGGCAAGCGGTGCAATCGGGTCTATCAGACATGCAAATCAGTGATTGGTGGAAATGGCTTGGCGGTGCGCTGGGCGCGTTTTTTGTTTTTGCATCGATTTTTTTAGCGCCAAAAATCGGTGTTGCCAATACCGTGTTTTTATTTATTTTAGGTCAGCTGGTCATGGGCATGGTGGTGGATAGCTTGGGTTTATTTGGTATGCCTGTTAAAACCCTGCATTGGAGTAAATTTTTGGGGATTGTATTGATGCTGGTGGGCGTATCGTTTTTTATGTTTGGACAAAAATGGTTTGTTAAGTCGTCATAAGGCTATTTTTAGGTCAATGTTCAAATCCAATCGCTAATTGCTGGATGTAGTCATTGAATTTGTGTTCATCTTGCGAAGCAATCATAAAGGCATTGGGAATAGACTCATCCATACCCAGTAACATCACCACGCCAAACTCCTCAGCTTGAAAATAGCGCTCATGCGGTTGACGCAGTTCGATGATTTCACTGGCTAAACTTTCTAATTTTTGTGCCAAATTCTGTGGGATTGTGATGCCATCAAAATCATAAACTTGGGCATGATAGGTTAGTCCGCCATTGACGCCATTAATAATCGCTTGCGCCAGTAAGAACTCCGCTAACAGTAATTCATCAAACCAATGAATTTCGCTTTGTTCAATCGCATCAAAGTTGCGACTCATTTGCACCATCGGGTTATGCTGCTTTTTTGGACTTAGGTCATCTATATGAATGCCCCAAACGCCGTCATTGTCGCAGGTTTTACCAATGACAAGATGGTCGCCCAAGCGTTCTAACGGCAATAAGCCAAGGTGATTAAAGCCACTATTGAGACTAGCGATATTGCCTAAAGCCAATAAATAGTGATACAAACCTGCAGGTAATTGAACGCCCAAGGCCTGCTCATTTTGCTCAATCATCGCCTGACTGACACCCAGAGGTTCGGGGTGATTTTCCAGTTGATACAATAACTTAATAGCACGAATAGGGTTTAGCATAATCAACTAGCGAATCCAAGCATTTAAAATATTGGCGAAGGCTTGTTTGTCTTTGTCGCTATAAGGCGCTTGTCCGCCTTGCTGTGAAGGTTCTAACACGCCCGTACTACGCATGGTATCCATAAAATCACGCATATTAAGCTTTTGCTTGATGTTGTTTTTGTCATACACAAAACCGCGAGACGTCGCCACCTTAGCGCCTTTTTCAATGCAGTCATTGGCGAGGGGGATATCGCTGGTGATGACCACGTCGCCCGCCACACAGTGCGCTGCGATATAGTCATCGGCTTTATCAAAACCGCCTTCAACCACTGTCATTTGCAAAACTGGCAACCGCGGCAAAGCAATGGCACGATTGGCGACAAAAATCGTGGTTGTCTGCGTGCGCTCCGCGGTTTTGATGATGATTTGCTTGGCAATATTGGGAATTGCGTCAGCGTCTATCCACAGGGTAATTTTTGCTGTCATGGCTTTCACTAAAAGTTTTAGTCGTCTAGCAAATCAAGCTGTTTGGCAGATTGGAATAATACGTTTGAGCGGTTGCCCGAACGGCAGAACATAAACACGGGTTTTTCTGCTTGATTAAAAATCTCGGCAAACTGTTCAACTTGCTCACGGGTTAATTGACCACCAACGACCGGTAGATAATGATAGGCGAGCCCTGCTTGCTGTGCTTTAGTAGCGATATCCGTTTGTAGCGGTTGGTTGGGTTCTTCGCCATCGGGGCGGTTGTTGATGATGGTTTTAAAACCTTGCGCTTGAATTTGAGCAACTTGCTGTGGCTCAATTTGACCATAAAAAGCAGTATTGTTTGGCATGTTGTGTTTCCTTATAAAGTTAGCGTTATAAAATTAGCGTTGATTATTCATGTTTTTACTGACTGCGACAAGTATATTTATTGGGTTAATTGTTTAACCGCTTGTTGCGTACTTAAAAATACCTTGCCTGTTAATTTTTGAATCACATCGGTTTTTTCAATCACATCCATCACAGGCCCTTTGACTTCCGAAAAATGTAGTGCGATAGCTTGAGCTGCCAAATTTTGGTTTAAATTGATGAGCATATCTTGTGCGGTCAAATCAATATGATTGACTGCCGACAACATCAGCACCAGATTTTTTGTCTGTGAATGACTGACAATCGCCTGCTCAATAAACTGTAGCACTGACTGGGCATTCCCATAAAACAGGCTTTCATCAATACGAATGATCAACAAATCATCAAACTGGGTCACTGCATGGCGTGCAACATTACGAAAATGCCCGGTATCACCAATTTGACCCACAATCGCGATATGCGGGTGGCTGGTTTGCCAAATCAAGCCTGCAAAGGAGGCAAACAGCCCCAGCACCAAGCCAATATTTAGCCCAAACAATAACACACCTGTGAGTGCCACGCCAAATGCCAGCGCATCGAGTTTGTCATAGCGCAGCGCTTGCTTGAGCGTTTGTACATCAATCAGGCTGATAATCACTGACATGATCGTAGCGCCCAATATAGCATAGGGGAGTGGCTCTAAAGTCTGGCTAAAAAACAGCAGCACCAATGCCATCACCAGTACCGATAACATACTGGCAAGGGGACTTTGCGCGCCTGCATCGACATTTACCGCGGTGCGTGAGAAGCCACCGACAATGGTAAACGACTGAAAAAACGCCCCTGCGATATTGGCAAAGCCCAAGCCTTTAAGTTCCAGATTAGCATCGTAAGCTTCATGGCGTTGTCGCGCAAATGAGCTGGCAACCGAGTTGCTAGAGACAAACGCAATCAGCGCCATCAATCCTGCTGCAGGTAATAAATTAATGAGTTCAACGGGCGAAATCTGATAAAACGGCAGCACAAAATGCGGCAAACCACTGGGTACATCCGCCACCGTGCGAATACCGATAGCGGCAAAGTTGCCAACTTGACTGGCGATAATACCGATTGCCAGTACCCCAAGGGGTAACATACGCGTGATGACCTCAATGACTTTGGGAGCCAATAAAGGCTTGAGCCAAGTTTTAAGATAATAGCGGTTGATAAACAGTACGGTGAATGCCACAACACCAACCATCAAGGTGGGCACGTGCAACTCACGGCGATGAAACAAAAAGGTTTCAACATTCTCTAGCAGTGAATTGCCACTGATCGCGATACCCGTCACATATTTGATTTGCCCGACCAAAATCAAAATCGCCGCGCCACTAATAAACCCTGCCGTCACGCCACGGCTAATAAACTGGGTAATCCAGCCGAGCCGAAACACGCTTGCTAGCCACAATAGTGCCCCTGTTATCAGCGCCAAAAACGACGCCATAATGGCATAATGCATCGGCGGTAATTCGCTATAGGGCTGCAGCGCTTGTGCGGTCATAATCGCCGTAATCGCCACAGGACCGACGGCATTGACCGAGCTTGCGCCAATCCATGCATACACCAGTACCGGCACAATCGCTGAATATAACCCATATACCGGGGGCAAACCCGACAGCATGGCATAGCCCAAACTTTGCGGAATCACCAAAATACCCACAATAATGCCCGCCAACAAATCTTGACTAAGATTTGCCTTGTTATAGTGCGTTACCCAGTGGGGTAAGCGTCGCAAGTTGGCTAAATGTAATGGCAAGGTGGTTATCCTGATACAGTGGTTACTCTGATAAATTAGTGTCCGATAAATTGGCAGACTGGTTAGCTTTAGATTTAATTATTTCGTCTGACAAAAGCGATCATACAGTACATTGAGGATTGCCAAAGCATCCTCACTGGCGACTGAATAATAAATTTGTTTGCCCTCGCGGCGGGTGTTGACCAAACCATCTTTACGCAAAATCCCCAATTGCTGCGACAGACTTGGTTGACCGAGTCCCACTTTCTCTTCAAGCTGGCTCACACAATGCTCACCTTGCGTCAATTGACACAGCAGCATCAAGCGGTCAGGATGAGATAACGACTTTAACAACTGGCTGGCTTTTCCTGCAGCAGCGTGCATTTGCTCGAGCATGGTTGCATCCATCGACACAGGCGCATCGGACTGCGGTTCGGCAATTTCAGACATGACTTTCCCCCCAAGGTATTTTGATGGCTAATACGCAATCGCTAATACTAAGTGCTGCTACCATCAAACTTATCACATAATTTTAAAATCAATAAACGTTTGCGCCAATACAATATATTGAAAAACATATTATAAAATAATATAATGAATTGAGTAACGCCTTGCAATGCGGCTATTATACAAAAGTATAAAGTGTTTTTTCAGTTGAAATTGCCATAAAGATATGCCAAAAGCGTTTTTAGATAACAGGAAAACTTATGAACATTCATTCTTTTTTAGACAAAGACACTGAAACTTTTACCCACGTCCTAGTCGATACAGCTAGCAAACACTGTGCCATCATCGACCCAGTATTGGATTTTGACCCCGCAGCCGGCAAAATTAGCTATGACAATGCCAATAACGTCATTGGGTTTGTCAAATCACAAGGGTTGACCTTGGACTATATCATCGAAACCCATGCCCATGCCGATCATTTATCGTCCGCGCCTTATATCAAAGCACAATTAGGCGGCAAAATAGTGATGGGTAAATATATCGATAAGGTGCAAAAAACCTTTAAAACCATTTTTAACTTTGACGACCTAGCCACCGATGCCAGTCAATTTGATATTTTGACTGAGGAAGGCAGCGAGTTAACACTGGGTGATTTGAGCATTACAGCCATGCATGTACCGGGTCATACCCCAGCCGATATGGCATATAAAGTGACGGATAAAAGCGCAGGCAAAGAAAAAATTGCGGTATTCGTCGGTGATACTATTTTTGCCCCTGATGTCGGCTCTGCACGCTGTGACTTTCCCCATGGTAGTGCCGAAGATTTGTATGACTCGATTCAGCGTTTATTAGCCTTGCCCGATGATACCCTGCTGTACCTTTGCCATGATTACCCACCCAAGGGCGGGCGTGAGCATATCGCAACGGTTTGTGTCGGTGAGCAAAAATTACGCAACATTCATGTCAAACAAGGCACACCTAAAGCAGAATTTGTACGAATGCGTAACCAACGTGACAAAACACTTGCAATGCCACGTTTGATTTTGCCATCGGTACAAGTTAACATCAATGCAGGTGAATTGCCAAAACCAGAAGACAATGGCGTTCGCTACCTTAAAATTCCCTTAAATCAATTATCATAAAATAAGGAAAATAATAAATGAAAACCAACGTGGGCAACAAAGAGCGTATCGCGCGCGTGATTGCGGGTCTTGCAATCTTAAAATCGTCAAAATCAAAAAAAATGAAATTATTCGCCCTAGCGCCTTTAGTTTCAGGGGCGACAGGTTATTGTCCTTGTTATAGCAAGCTTGGTATCAATACCGCTAAATCAGCAGCAGATAGCAAAAAAACACGCTAAAGCGCAATCCAAAGACCACGCGAAAGCTAGCGCTGATGACAAAAGCACCGTGATTGACAGTGTCATGCAAACAGCTGAAACCTTAAAAGAAACAGTTCAAGAAAAAGCAGCCACGCTTAAAGAGACTGCTCAGGAAAAAATAGAAGAACTTGCAGACGCCAAGAAAGCTGACGATGCAGACAAGGCGGAAAAGTCAGAACAATCAGAAAAAAAAGAGGCTTAATCTAGGCGGCTTTAATTTAAGCGAATGTGACATTCGTTATAGCCTAATAAAAGACTGAGAAAAGGCATCCGTTTGGGTGCCTTTTTTCGTTATACTAGCTTTTATCATCCTCAAGACAAACACAACTCAATGAAAAATACAGCGGTCAAATTTTGCGGCTTTACCCAACTTCAAGATATTACAAATGCGGTCAATCTTGGCGTCGATGCGGTGGGTTTTGTATTTTATGAGCCAAGTCCGCGAGCGGTGACCGCCGAGCAAGCCTGTGAGCTTGCCAAAGCGGTGCCTGCGTTTACCACCTTGGTGGCACTCGTGGTTAATATGCCAGAGCAAGAATTGGTTTATCTATCGCATCACGTGCCATTTGATATCATACAGTTTCACGGGGATGAATCGCCGCGAGAATGCAAGCTGATGGCGGATAGAATCAATAAACGCTGGATAAAGGCATTACGCATCAGCCATGATGACACCACGGAGACGATTGTCACCCAAATCCAAGCGCTTAAAGACTTTGGCGCGTGTAGCGTGCTACTTGACGCCTATCATCCCGATAAATTTGGCGGTACAGGTGATAGCTTTGATTGGGATAAAATCCCCAACCACTCGCCGTTACCGATTATTCTGGCTGGTGGATTGACGGCGGATAACGTGGGCGAAGCGATTGCCAAAACCAATGTCTATGGCGTGGATGTCAGTGGCGGCATTGAGGCAGCAAAAGGGGTGAAAAGTTTGCAGAAAATGACAGGTTTCTTAGCTAAAGTGAGGAATTAAATGAGTATCGGTAAAATTGTACGCTGGCACGATGACAAAGGTTTTGGCTTTGTAAAATCTGATGATTTGGATAAAGATGTATTTGTGCATATTTCGGCTTTTCCGCCTAATTCACTTCGTCCAAAAGTTGGTGATGATGTCGTTTTTCAAGTTGAAAATACGCCAAAAGGGTTACAGGTGACTAGAGCAAGATATCAAAATCAATTAAATGATAATGTTTCGACAAATGCTCAAAAAGGAAACCTTTACTTAGAATTAGAGCGAGATGACAATATTTCTCAACATAAAGATAGTAATATGTCTTTCCCAAAAAAATCCCATAGCCATAGACAATCAAAATTACCAAATAATAAGCCAAAAGGTTTATTTAGTTCTCTATTTGGTCTTTTAGCAATTGCTTGCCTTATCTATTACGGCTATCAGAATTTGTCAAATCGTTCAGAATATACTAATTCGCAAGCATCTAAACAAACACTTGCTAATATAGAGCAACAAAAATCGGTTAGTAATACAAATTTCAAATGTGATGGCAGGCAACATTGTAGCCAAATGAATTCACGTGAAGAAGCTGAATGGTTTTCACAAAATTGCCCTGATACCAAAATGGATGGTGATAAGGATGGTGATGTCTGTGAGAACGATAGTCGTTGGTAACATTTTAAATAAGTCAAACATTAGCATTGCTATTTTAGCAAAATACTTTATACTAACGTACTAGTATAATAGAACGTAAGACTTTATGATGGACGAATTACAATGAATATCTTGGTCACAGGCGTAACCGCAGGGTTTGGCAAAGCGATTGCCGAATTACTCATATCAAAAGGTCATACCGTCATCGGCACTGGTAGACGCCAAGAAAAACTGGATGAACTACAGACCCAACTGGGCGATAACTTTATCCCGCTAAACTTTGACGTATCGGACTTGCCTGCCACCAAAACCGCGCTACAAACTTTGCCAAACGATGTACTCAACAACCTAGATGTGCTAGTCAATAACGCAGGATTGGCGCTGGGACTTGAACCCGCGGATAAAACAGACTTTGCCGATTGGCAACAAATGGTCAATACCAATATTTTAGGCTTGATTCATTTAACCCATGAAATTTTACCTTTCATGGTCGCCAACAACGACGGCTACATTATTAATTTAAGTTCAACCGCAGGTAATTATCCGTATTTTGGTGGTAATGTGTATGGCGCGACCAAAGCCTTTGTGACCCAGTTTAGTCTAAATTTGCGTGCCGATTTGGTCGGTAAAAATATCCGTGTCAGTAATATCGAGCCAGGACTATGTGGTGGCACGGAGTTTAGCAATATTCGTTTTCATGGCGATGACGCCAAAGCCGCCCAAGTTTATGACAGCGTGCAGTATGTCACCCCACAAGATATCGCCAATATGGTGGCATGGCTGATTGAACAGCCCAAACACGTTAATATCAACCGTATCGAAGTCATGCCCACCGCACAGACCTTTGCAGGCTTAAAAGTAGTGAAGGATTTGTAATGTTTAAAGTTGGCGATAAAGTCATTAAAAACCCTAAGACTTGGAAACAAAATGATTTTGATAGTTGGGGTAGAGGTGAGGGCGTTGGAACTATAGTTGAACCGCCTTTCTGTGTTGATGATATAGATTGTGTTGATGTACGTTGGGATAATGGTCGTTGTTTTGAAGAAATTAGTGGTTTACAACTATGTAACGAAACCAAAGGGAACGAATCCAAACCGAAATTCGAATCTTAAACACTAATCTTAGTTATAGATTGCAATATTAAATAAAGGAACAACAATGAACATTCAAAACCCAACTGAAGTAAAAGACTTCAATCAATACCCAGATGCCAGTGGACATTTTGGCATTCATGGGGGACGCTTTGTCTCTGAAACCCTGATGGCGGCACTGGAACAACTTGAGCATATCTATAACACTGCCAAAGCTGACCCCGAATTTTGGAAAGCTTTTCAAGACGACTTGGTCAATTATGTTGGCAGACCAACGCCACTTTATCATGCCAAGCGCCTAAGTGATGATATGGGTGGCGCGCAGATTTATCTTAAACGTGAAGACTTGAACCATACAGGCGCTCACAAAGTCAACAACACCATCGGTCAAGCCTTGCTTGCCAAAATGGTAGGCAAAAAACGCATCATTGCCGAGACAGGTGCAGGGCAACATGGCGTAGCAACTGCCACCATCGCGGCGCGTCTGGGATTAGAGTGCGTGGTGTATATGGGCGCAGATGATGTCGAACGCCAAGCCATGAACGTGTATCGTATGCGTTTGCTTGGGGCGGCAGTGGTGCCTGTCACCTCGGGTACTCGCACGCTCAAAGACGCCATGAATGAAGCCATGCGCGACTGGGTCACCAATGTCGATAGCACTTATTATGTCATTGGCACTGTCGCAGGTCCGCACCCATACCCCATGCTGGTGCGTGACTTCCAAGCGATTATCGGCAAAGAAGCCAAACTACAACACTACCAAAAAACAGGCAAACTGCCCGATGCCTTGGTCGCTTGTGTCGGTGGCGGTAGTAATGCCATCGGACTGTTTTATGACTTTTTAAATGATAAAGACGTCAAAATGTACGGTATCGAAGCCGGCGGCGATGGAGTCGAGACAGGCAACCATGCTGCACCACTTACCGTCGGTCGAGTGGGGGTATTACATGGCAACCGCACGTATTTGATGGCGGATGATGATGGGCAGATTTTGGGCACCCATTCGATTTCAGCAGGGCTGGATTATCCTGGCGTGGGTCCTGAACACAGTTTCTTAAAAGATATCGACCGTGTGCAGTATGTACCTTGTACCGATGAAGAAGCGATGCACGGGTTTCGTGAATGTACCCAAAAAGAAGGCATTATTCCTGCACTAGAAAGCTCGCATGCCATTGCGTATGCGTTGAAACTTGCCAAAACCATGAGCAAAGACCAGTCGATTATTGTCAATCTGTCGGGGCGTGGGGATAAGGATTTGCACACGGTCATGAAACATGATGGGATTGAGATTTGATTGATGCAGATTAATTTTACGATAGTTATTGCCTATGTTTCAGCCATCATTTTATTTTTAGGAACGCCTGGACCTGTCACGGTGATGGTCGCTAACACCAGCGTCAAACATGGTATCAAAGCAGGTATTGCCACCATTGCTGGTACCAATAGCGCATCACTCATTTTGATTGGCGCATCGTTTGCGGTGATTCAAGGCATATTTGCCATCAGCGAACAAGCGCTACTGTGGCTGACGTTGTTTGGTTCTTTGTATGTGCTATATTTTGCTATCAATATTTTAAAAGACCGCGTTAATTTAGAACAAGTGGCTGCCTTGCCAAGGCAGGAGAGTAAACACCATTTTAAAGATGGGTTTATTGTTGGCATTTCAAACCCCAAAGATATTTTGTTTTTTATCGCATTTTTTCCGCTATTTTTTGCGATTAGCAATGATAAAGTCTTAAGTATAGCGTTACTGGTTGGGATTTGGATGCTGCTTGACTATGGGATTTTAAGTATATATGCCGTAATGTTTTCCAAAATCAAAAGTAATAAATTGGCAAATGTTATCAATAAATTATCTGGACTGGTTTTGACGTGCGTGGCTGTATATGCCAGTGTGATGACCGCATGCAAACTATATCTTGGTACAAAAATAATTAGCCATCACTAAATAAAATTTGTTGAGAGTATATTTATGACAACCCGAATTGAAACCACATTTAACACGTTACGAGAGCAAAACAAAAAAGCTTTAATTCCTTATGTGATGGCAGGCGACCCAAACCCAAGTGTTACCGTCAGCTTACTGCATGAACTCGTTGACCACGGCGCAGACGTCATCGAAGTTGGCTTGCCATTTTCTGACCCCATGGCAGACGGTGAGACTATCGCACTCGCAGGCGAGCGCGCATTGGCAGGTGGCACTAGTACCCGCCAAGCGATTGAGATGGTAAAAGCGTTTCGTAAAACCAACACCACCACGCCAGTGCTAGTCATGGGCTATCTAAATCCGATTGAAATCATCGGTTATGACAAGTTTATTAGCCTTTGTCAAGATGCAGGGATTGACGGTGTTTTGATGGTCGATTTACCGCCACAAGAAGCGGGCGATTTTACCCAAAAACTTGCCGCATCGAGTATGAACGAAATCTTTTTACTTGCGCCAACCACCTTGCCAGAACGCCGTGAGCAAGTGCTAAAACATGGCGGTGGTTTTATCTATTATGTATCGGTCAAAGGCGTGACAGGCTCAAAAGCATTGGATGCCCAAGATGTGGGCGAACACGTCCAAGCGATTAAAGCACAAACTGCTTTGCCTGTGTGTGTTGGTTTTGGTATTCGTGATGGTGCATCAGCAAAAGCAGTCGGACAATATGCCGATGGTGTGATTGTCGGTAGTGAGCTGGTGAAAAACTTTGCGGATGTGGGCAATGATGAACAAAAAATCGCCCATGCCAAAAAAGCCATCTTAGATAAAATGGATGAGCTAAGAGAAGCGATTGACAGTCTTGAGTGATAGAATGGTTTGAGGTATTTGAGGTTAATCATTTCATTTATTGCTAAAATCAGTTAGCATACGCATTATAAAATGAGTTTGTACTTGTACACTCAAACAACTACTAGTCAATGGCACTCTTAAATTGCACTGTTAATAGGGACTTATTATGAGCACTGATATGAAGCCTCAACCGATGGGACAGACACTGGAAGAAACTTGGTTAAAACGCCCATTACCTACCATCAAACCGCGTGCCAAGCAAATACTGACGGCGGTTGAGACCGAACCATCGACTCAATGTCCCAATTGTAATTCAATCATCACCAATACAGCGCTGATTTTTAATAATTATGTGTGCCCATCGTGTGATGAACATCTTAGCATGACCGCCCGCACGCGTCTGAACTGGTTTTTTGACCAAGTCGATGACGAGCTGGGTCAGCAGTACCAAGCAGGCAATCCATTACACTTTGTCGACAGCAAACCTTACCCAACACGGATGACCGAAGCGCAAGCCAAGACGGGAGAAACCGAAGCGCTCATCGTCATGAAAGGCAAACTCCAGCGGCTACCCGTGGTTGCCTGTGCGTTTGATTTTGCTTTTATGGGTGGCTCAATGGGTTCTGTGGTAGGCGATCGATTTGTGCTCGCTGCCGAGACGGCGCTTAAAGAGCAAATCCCGCTGGTGTGTTTTGCCGCATCAGGTGGCGCCCGCATGCAAGAGGGCTTGTTATCACTCATGCAGATGGCGCGTACTGCTGCAGCGATTGAGAAACTCAAACACGCCAATATTCCTTATATTGTGGTACTGACCAATCCTGTGTATGGCGGTGTGACGGCATCGCTTGCGATGTTAGGCGATATCCATTTGGCGGAGCCCAAAGCCATGATTGGTTTTGCGGGCAAACGGGTGATTGAACAAACCGTCCGCGAAGTGCTGGGCGAGCCCTTTCAGCGCGCTGAGTTTTTGGTAGAGCATGGTGTGGTCGATCAAGTCGTCCATCGTTTACAAATGAAAGAAACGATTCATCGCTTACTCAAAAAAATGACCTATTTTCGTCAGGCTCACTAATTCATTATTATCACGGTTTTATCCATGCAACAGTCAAGCTTACCAGCCGCACTCTCACCATCCCCATTGCCGCCTAGCGTTTCAAGCTCGTTAACCGAGTGGCTAAACTACATGCAAGGCATCCATGTGTCCGCGATTGATATGGGGCTTGAGCGGGTGATGCCTGTATTTCAAGCATTGGGTATAAAGCAAACCGATGCTTTCGTGTTTACTGTGGCAGGCACCAATGGCAAAGGCTCAACCACCGCCACTATTGCCGAGATTTGTCAACAAGCAGGCTATAAAACCGCTTTGTATCAATCGCCGCATCTACTGGTGTTTAACGAGCGTGTCAGAATTAACGGAGAAATGGTCGATGACCAAACCCTGATTGATGCGTTTGCCAAAATCGAGCAGGCGAGGGTTGATTGTGGGTTGACGCTGTCATTTTTTGAAATGACGACGCTTGCCGCGTTTTTGATTTTTGCCCAAAACCACTGTGATGTCTGGGTATTGGAGGTAGGTTTAGGCGGTCGCCTCGATGTCGTCAATGTCATCGAGCCAAACCTTGCGGTCATTACCAATGTGGGTATCGACCATGTCGAATGGCTCGGCGACACCCGTGAAAAAATCGCTGTAGAAAAAGCCGGTATTTTGCGTGACAACCTCACATTGGTGTATGGCGAAACCGATATGCCATCAACCATCCCGCCTTTGATTGCTCAGCACCATGCCCATTTGCTACAGTATGGTAAAGATTATGGCTACCGCCATACTGACGATGCAGTGACATGGCAATATAGCAATAGCGCGGTGACTTTATCGTTGTCTATCCCCAATTTGTCTTTGCACAATACCGCAACGGCTATCACTGCCCTCTTAGCCAGCCCATTAACCATAACCCAAAACCACATCCAAGCTGCGTTACCGAAGGTAAAATTGGCAGGGCGTTTTGACAGCAGACGCATGTTAGCTCGCCAATGGGTGTTTGACGTTGCCCACAATGACCATGGGATGCAGTTTTTGCTCAAACAGTTGACGCCGTATGTGCATGCTTACCAACGCCAGCATCCAACCGCCAAATTGCATTTGGTGATATCCATGCTCGCTGATAAAGACATCGAGCCCGTGCTTACGCAGCTACAGCAGTTTTCCCAGACGGTAATGCCGATTGACAGTGTTCACAGCGGCGTTATATCTCATCCTAGAGCCAGTAGCCAAGAACGCTTAACTGAGCTGTTACCACGCTATTTTAATTCTGTATGTGTTTTTGAGGATTTGATTTTAGCGACCCAATCGGTGATTGACCACAGCCAAGATAATGACCTGATTTTGGTGTGTGGTTCTTTTTATACCATCAGCGGTGTACTGACCAGCCAATCACTCAGTGAATAACGAATTTGTGCGTCAAATGATTTTACTTTTCAAAATTTTCAGTTAATATCTCAATAATGGTGAAAACTGCTAACGCGAATTTTGCTATGATTAGTCAAAATTCGTTGATTTTTATAGGTTGAAAAAATCATTTATCAAGACACATAAACTAGGGTAATTGGCATGAAATTTTCTAAGCAAGCATTATTGGGTACAACGGTATTGTTAGGCGGTAGCGTGTTGTTATATGCCACTATGCACCAAGTCTTGAAAGCGCCTGCCAAACCTACAGCCAATAGCCAACAAGTTATCGCTAAACCCACGACAGATAAACAATCAGCAATCAGCAACGAGCCACTCACCGCGGATATCGCAACCGAAAAAAATTTACTGGCGCAAAAACAAAAAGAACGGGAGCAACGGGTCGCTGCGCAAGAACAACAAGCCCAGCAATACATGACCGAGCAACAGCGGATTGAAGCCGAAGCTTTGGCGCGTAGCCGTGCTGAAAATCAACTGTATGCCAACAAAAATGCCGCCAATACCAATTCGGTGGTTGCCAGCTCAGTGACCGCGATTACCCAACCTGTGGTAAAGCCCCGACCCGTTGACACGGTCGCCGCACCACCACAAACGCAAGCTGCACTACCCCCCAATAGCCTACAAAATAGCGCACAGAGCCAAAGCGCTGCGAAAACCCAAAATACTGCACAAATCATAGCTACGCCAAAGCCCACAGTGGCAGCACCTGTCGTCGCACAGTCGCAACCCGCGGCAAAAACCATCCCTAGCAATCCTGGCACCTATCAAGTCAAGGCAGGCGAGGGGTTGATAGGGTTGTCACGTCGCTACAATGTGCCAGTCGACGTATTGGCAAGCGTCAACAATCTTAGCACCACCAGTAACTTACGTGTCGGGCAAACTATCACTATCCCGACTGCGGCACAAGTCAACCGTATCACCCAGCAAGCCCAAGCGCGAGAGCAACAACGTCAAAATGAGATGGCCCGCAAAAAGCAAGAAGCTGAACAAAAAAAGCAGCAGGCGCTACTGCAGCAGCAGCAAGAAGTCGCCCGTAAAAAACAAGAAGCCGCGCAAAAAGAGCAGCAAAAACAGCAAGAAATCGCTCGTAAAAAGCAAGAAGCCCAGTTAAGAGAGCAGTTAAAAGAGCAAAAACGTCAACAAGAAATCGCCCAGAAAAAATTTGAAGCTCAGCAACAAGCCCAGAAAAAACAAGCATTCCAAGCGGCACAAGACAATTTAAGGCAGGCGCGTCAGACGGTGAAACAAACGGATGTTAAAGGTACGTTTGGGGTACAAGTTGCATTGGCAACCGACGAGAAAAAAGCCAGTGAAATCACCCAAAAATTACAAGCGGCAGGCTATAAAGTCAAAACCACCCAAACCAGCAAAGGTGTACGTATCGTCGTAGGTCCAGAAAAAGGCAAAGTCGCTGCCTTGGCGCTCAAAGACAAGCTTAATAACGATAGCCGTGTGGATGTCAATAGCGGCTGGGTACTGTACTGGTAAACCTATTTGACCTTTTAAAGCCAAATTATCCAAATAAGGCGAAACCACCCAAGCAACGCAAAACTATCTAAATAATGCGACATTTTGTGTCGTATTATTTGTTTATACGCTTGTGAAAATCACCCAATAGAGGAATAATGCTGCCTTGTGGTAGTTATCCTATAGATATGAGTGTGTGGTTAGTGTGACAATCTTTTTAGTGTTAGCGTTTGTGGTGTTTATTCTGTTAGTATTTGCCTTTCGTAGTAGTGGTACTAGCCGTGAAGAGGTTATTAAGCCGGTTCGGGGAGATGAATTAGCGGTATGGCCGTTTGAGCCGATGCCGATCATGACGCCGACCGAAGTGATATTTTTTAATCGCTTGCAGCAGGCGGTGCCTGAGCTGATTATTTTTGGGCAAGTACAGCTATCACGTATTATCATGCCAAATGACGATGACGATACTGACCAAGGCTTTTGGTTTAATCGTATTTGTCGTATGAGTGTTGACTATGTGCTAGTCGATCAAGACAAGCAAACCGTACTATTGGCAATTGAATTAGACGACTGGACGCATAACACTCGCCGCCGTCAGCAGCAAGATGAAAAAAAAGACAAAGCGCTGTTGAGCGCAGGCATTTCGATATTACGAATCGATGGGGAAGCCATGCCGGACGCTGCGCTTTTACGCCGCAAAATATTAGCGGTGCTAGGCTAAGATTAAAATCGCAAAAAACTGTAGAAAGTGTTGCATTCAAAAAAAAACTCGCTATAATACTCAAACTCAACATAGGCGATTAGTTCAATTGGTAGAGCGTCGGTCTCCAAAACCGAATGTTGGGGGTTCGAGTCCCTCATCGCCTGCCACATTTTAGTTAGGTTAGCGTATACGCTGTATTCTAATAATAAAATACGTTTTAATGATAGACAGGGCAGCCTTATGAAACAAATGCTAGAGAACAAACTAGCAGAGCTCAATGGCAAAAGGATGTCTGGTGAAAAAGTGGTTGTCCACGAACCTGCTGCTATTGAGATTGCCAAACGACACTCCCCTAAAGATTTTGCCCTGTGGATTTTTGCTTTTGTCGCATTAATCAGCGCAACTTTAGTTAATCAATATTTACCCGCATATTGGCAACCCGCTAGCAGTTTATGGACGCGCGTGGCTGTTATTGCTGGACTAATCATTGCTGCATTATTGGCACTGGCATTGACCAACCAAGGCAGTGCTTTTAAAACACTGTTGCAAGATTCTCGCGTTGAATTACGCCGTGTGACTTGGCCGAGCAAACAAGAAACCCTTGAATACACTTGGCAAGTTGCGGTAGTGGCTGGAATATTGGCCTTTATTGTGTGGTTATTAGATACCGTATTTAGCCAATTGATTCAATACGTCATTGGTCAATAGCAAAAATTTAGCCAAACCCTTTTATTTGACCCACATTTGTGGGTTTTTATCTATCTAGTAATATCAATATTTTACCTGCATTGCTCATATTTGGTATAGTAGGCGATGTGTTTAGCAATGAATTAGAGGAAGATTATCCATGCGTTGGTATATCGTACAAGCATTTTCAGGCTTTGAAAAACAAGTGCAGCGTTCATTGATTGAACGTATCAATCGCAGCGAATACAAAGAATCGTTTGGTCAAGTACTCGTCCCAACCGAAGAAGTTATCGAAATGCGGGATGGCAAAAAACGCAAATCTGAGCGTAAATTCTTCCCAGGTTACGTATTGATTGAAATGGATATGAACGACAACACATGGCACTTAGTTAAAGACTGTCCACGTGTGATGGGTTTTATTGGCGGTACGCCAGAAAATCCTGCGCCGATTACCCCAAAAGAAGCCGATACCATTTTAAATCGTTTAAATACTAACGAAAATAAACCGCGTCCAAAAACCTTATTTGAGCCAGGTGAAGAAGTGTTGGTTATCGATGGTCCGTTTACCGAGTTTAGAGGCTTGGTGGAAAAAGTGGATTACGAAAAATCACGCTTACAGTTGACCGTCAATGTCTTTAACCGTCCAACACCGGTTGAGTTAGAATTTAAGCAAGTAGAAAAGATTAACTAATTTTTGCTAGGTTTGCTTTTTCAGGGGTTTTTGACCCTAAAATTGTAACTAAATGCCAAATTTAGCAATTTTTGCTTTACCTAAGTAAAAATTCGCTTATAATATGGCACTTTATTTTTTCTGTTGTCTGCAAGATTGACAATATCACCCGGGGAGCCAGATAGCCATTCGATGAATGGGAGTCTAGCGCTATTTACCCATAACAGGAGTCTATCATGGCTAAAAAGATTGATGGTTACATCAAACTACAAGTGCCAGCTGGTAAAGCTAATCCATCACCACCTATCGGTCCAGCATTGGGTCAAAAAGGTGTGAACATCATGGCATTCTGTAAAGAGTTCAACGCAGCTACTTCTAGCATGGAACCAGGTCTACCTGTTCCCGTTGAAATCACTGTTTACAACGACAAATCGTTTACCTTCATCATGAAGTCACCACCAGCGGCGTTCTTAATTCGCAAAGCTGCAGGTGCTGCTAAAGGTTCAGGCGTACCGAATAAAACTAAAGTAGGTAAAGTTGACCGTGCACAGTTAGAAGAAATTGCTAACACTAAAAATGCTGACTTAACTGCTGCTGACTTAGAAGCTGCGGTTCGCACATTGGCGGGTACTGCTCGCTCAATGGGTATTGACGTGGAGGGCGTGTAAATGGCTAAATTAACTAAACGTCAAAAAGCAATCGCTGAAAGCTATGATGCGAACAAACAATACACGTTGACTGAAGCGGTGGAAATCCTAAATAAATTACCACCTGCAAAATTCAAAGAGTCAATCGATATTGCTATCAATCTAGGCGTTGACCCACGTAAATCTGACCAAGTGGTTCGTGGTGCTACCAACCTACCTGCAGGTACTGGTAAAACCAAACGCGTTGCCGTATTTGCCCAAGGCGCAGCAGCGGATGCAGCAAAAGAAGCGGGTGCTGATATCGTAGGTTTTGAAGACCTAGCAGAAAGCATCAAAGCGGGTAACATGGACTTTGATGTTGTGATTGCGTCGCCTGATGCAATGCGCGTTGTTGGTCAATTAGGTACAATTTTAGGTCCACGTGGTTTAATGCCAAACCCTAAAGTAGGTACAGTTACCCCTAACGTTGCTGAAGCGGTTAAAAACACCAAAGCGGGTCAGGCAACTTACCGTGTTGATAAAGCGGGTATTATCCATACCACGATTGGTCAAGTAGGCTTTAGCGCTGAACAAATCGAGCAAAATGCGTCTGCATTAATCGCTGATTTGAAAAAAGCAAAACCTGCGACCTCAAAAGGTATTTATATCAAAAAAATCACCCTATCAAGCACGATGGGTCCTGGCATCAACTTAGATGCAGTTCCTTATCGTAATGCCTAAGCTTTAACGCTTGATGGTGAATTTTTAACATATTTTAAATTTAGTTCAGCACAAACGGGTTGTGCTGTCTAAGACCGTAGGTTCTATTGGTTTAATCATAAATAGTTTAATTGTGAAAGTTTTTCACAGCCTACGCAGACGGGATGGCAAGTTAATTTTATCATTGACTGCCACCGTATCGGAGTGATAATAAGTTGCACTTTAACTTATTATATTAACTAGGTTTATTGGTGCCCTAAGTTAATCATAACTAGGAAACTGATAATATGGAGACAACCCATGGCATTAAATCTTCAAGACAAACAAGCGATTGTTGCTGAAGTAAGTGAATCTGCCAAAGGTGCCCTTTCTGCTGTTGTTGCTGATGCTCGTGGCGTGACAGTAGGTAAAATGACCCAACTGCGTAAAGAAGCTCGTGCAGCGGGTGTTGATATGCGTATCGTGCGTAATACTTTATTACGTCGTGCGTTAGAAGACACTAACTACACTGTGTTAAATGACGTATTTGTAGGTCCAACACTTATCGCATTCTCAACTGAACATCCAGGTGCTGCGGCACGTTTGTTCAAAGAATTTGCTAAAACAAACGATAAGTTTGAAATTAAAGGTGCAGCTTTTGAAGGCGAGTTTATCGCTGCTAAAGATATCGATCGTTTAGCAAGCTTACCAACTTACGACGAAGCGATTGCGCGCTTAATGGGTACGATGAAAGAAGCCGCTGCAGGCAAATTTGTTCGTACTTTGGCAGCATTACGCGACAAAATGCAAGGCGAAGGCGAAGCAGCTTAATTTTTTTAAGCAAACTTAGCTACGCTTAGCATTTTTTAAACCAAATTCACTTATTTAGGAATACACATCATGGCATTAACTAACCAAGAAATTCTTGATGCAATCGCTGAAAAATCAGTAATGGAAATTGTAGATCTTATCTCTGCAATGGAAGAAAAATTTGGCGTATCAGCCGCTGCACTAGCAGCAGCACCTGCAGCAGCCGGTGACGCACCTGCAGCAGAAGAAAAAGACGACTTCAACGTTGTATTAACTGGCGCTGGAGACAAGAAAGTAGCTGTTATTAAAGCAGTTCGCGAAATCACTGGCTTGGGCTTAAAAGAAGCTAAAGACCTAGTTGAAGGCGCACCACAAACGGTTAAAGAAGGCGTAGCGAAAGCTGAAGCTGAAGAATTGAAGAAAAAATTAGAAGAAGCAGGCGCATCAGTAGAATTGAAATAATTCTCGCGCTTAAGTTTTCTAAACTTCAAAAAGCTATTATTGCACTTGCAATAATGGCTTTTTTTTATTATAATCATTCTCTTGACCTTTCGTGTCTGATTGAACATAAGATGGCACACGCACCAAGGACAGAATTGTTCCATGCAAGTTAGAAAGTCTGGTAATGCGTAAAAAAACTTGAGCTAAATACCCCAAAGGTGTTTGGCTTTTTGTCGTCTCTACAGTTTTTGTTTGTATCGATTTTATATTATATCGCTGATTGGGTTATGCATCCTGTGATGATTAACTTATCCGCTGATTGAGCAAGGTTTTAAGATTTCCGTTAGGAAGTTGGATTTAAGTTGGTGGCTTAAGACTGTAAGGATTGGGTCATCAAATCTTTTAAAAATAGATTCCATCGTTAATAAATGCGCAAAAAACTTAGTTTCCTAACAGGAAATGTGGTGATTTGTGGCTTTATCAGTGCACAGCAGTATCAGTGTACTGAAGTATTGATAGATGGGTAGGCATTAACGCTTTGAATGTTTAAGGACTTTTAATGGCATACTCGTATACTGAAAAAAAACGCATTCGTAAAAGTTTTGCAAAGTTGCCCACCGTCATGGACGTGCCATACTTATTGGCCATCCAAGTTGACTCGTATGAGCAATTTTTGCAAGAAAATAAAAAGCCAAAAGGTCGGGAAAACATTGGTTTACAAGCCGCTTTTAATTCTATTTTCCCTATTGAAAGCCATACCGGCAATGCCGAGCTACAATTTGTTGAATACTATCTAGGTACACCAGAATTTGATGTGCGCGAATGTATTTTACGTGGTTCAACCTATGCAGCGCCATTACGTGTCAAAATCCGTTTAGTCATCAAAGATAAAGATGTTAAAGACAAAGATGCGAAAGCGGCAATTAAAGATATCCGTGAGCAAAGCGTCTATATGGGCGAAATCCCATTGATGACCGAAAACGGTACTTTTGTGATTAATGGTACTGAGCGCGTCATCGTATCGCAATTACACCGTTCACCAGGGGTGTTCTTTGACCATGACAAAGGCAAATCACATTCAAGTGGTAAAGTGCTGTATAACGCCCGTATTATTCCTTACCGTGGTTCATGGTTAGACTTTGAATTTGATGCCAAAGACTTGGTGTTTGCTCGTATTGACCGCCGTCGTAAATTATTGGCAACGGTGATTTTGCATGCCATTGGGATGAATACGCAACAAATTTTAGATGCGTTTTATGAAAAAACCCATGTGTATAAGGGTGATGAGCAATTTGAAATCGATCTTGTCACTGACCGTTTACGCGGTGAAATGGCGCAGTTTGAAATCGTTTCACCTGATGGCGAAGTGATTGTCGAACAGGGCAAACGTATCAATGCACGCGCGATTCGTAAAATCGAACAAGCCGGTATGACTAAATTACCTGTGCCTGATGAATACTTGTATGAGCGTATTTTGGCACAAGATATCGTCGTGGATGATGAAGTTATTGCACGCGCTAACCAATTGCTCGATCACGAGACTTTGGTCAAAATCAGCAATAACGGTATTAAAGAATTTGATATTTTATTCACTAACGATATCGATCATGGTTCATACATCGCCGATACACTGCGCGCGGATACCGCGATGAGCCGTGAAGAAGCGTTGATTGAAATATACAAAGTGATGCGTCCCGGTGAGCCACCAACACTCGATACGGCTGAAAAACTGTTTGAATCGATGTTTTTTAATGCAGACCGTTATGATTTATCAAATGTCGGTCGCATGAAGTTTAACCGTCGTTTGGGCCGTGCCTATGAGCCAACCAATGACCCTGATGTGCAACGTGAACGCAGTGTGTTGACCAACGACGATATTATTGACGTATTAAAAATGTTGATTGAAATTCGTGATGGTCGTGGGGTGGTGGACGATATTGACCATTTAGGTAACCGCCGTGTCCGTTCAGTCGGTGAGATGACAGAAAATCAATTTCGCGTGGGTTTAGTCCGTGTCGAGCGTGCTGTTAAAGAGCGTTTAAGCTCAGCTGAAACAGATAACTTATCGCCACAAGATTTGATCAACTCAAAACCTGTGGCAGCCGCCATTAAAGAGTTCTTTGGTTCATCACAATTGTCACAGTTTATGGATCAAAACAACCCGTTGTCAGAAATCACCCATAAGCGTCGTGTTTCTGCATTAGGTCCAGGTGGTTTAACACGTGAGCGTGCAGGCTTTGAAGTCCGTGACGTACACCAAACCCATTATGGTCGTGTGTGTCCGATTGAAACCCCTGAGGGTCCAAACATCGGTCTGATCAACTCACTAGCCGTCTATGCTAAAACCAATGAATTTGGTTTCTTAGAAACACCGTATCGTAAAGTAGTCGACGGTAAAGTAACGGATGAAATCGAATATCTATCAGCGATTGAAGAAGTAGGCACTGTGATTGCACAAGCGGATTCGCCGATTGATGAAAGCGGTCAGTTGACAGAAGATTATGTCTCTGTGCGTAACTATGGTGAATTTGTCCGTATGGCACCAGAGAAAGTGACCCATATGGACGTATCACCACGTCAGGTTGTGTCTGTGGCAGCAAGTTTGATTCCATTCTTGGAACATGACGATGCCAACCGTGCTTTGATGGGTTCAAACATGCAGCGCCAAGCGGTACCCACTTTACGTTCTGACAAACCACTGGTTGGTACAGGTATGGAACGTCACGTTGCCCGTGACTCCGGTGTGTGTGTGACTGCCAAACGTGGCGGCGTCATTATGGACGTGGATGCGAGCCGTGTCGTTGTAAAAGTGAATGAAGATGAAATGCAAGCGGGCGAAGCGGGCATTGATATCTACAACTTAATCAAATACACCCGTTCAAACCAAAATACCTGTATCAACCAACGCATTATCGTGAACCAAGGTGATGTCATTGCGCGTGGGGATATCTTGGCAGATGGTCCATCAACCGATTTGGGTGAGTTGGCATTGGGTCAAAACATGCGTGTGGCGTTCATGCCTTGGAACGGTTACAACTTCGAAGACTCGATTTTGTTATCTGAGCGTGTGGTTAAAGAAGATCGTTTTACCACTATTCATATCCAAGAATTGACCTGTGTGGCGCGTGATACCAAATTGGGTACAGAAGAAATCACTGCCGATATTCCAAACGTCGGTGAAGCAGCCCTAGCTAATTTGGATGAAGCAGGTATCGTCTATATTGGTGCGGAAGTACAAGGTGGCGATATCTTGGTGGGTAAAGTGACACCAAAAGGTGAAACGCAGCTTACCCCTGAAGAAAAACTACTTCGTGCAATTTTTGGTGAAAAAGCCGCGGACGTTAAAGATACGTCGTTGCGCGTGCCTTCTTCTACCAAAGGTACGGTGATTGACGTACAAGTCTTTACCCGTGATGGCGTAGAAAAAGACAGCCGTGCGCAAGCTATCGAAAAAGCCCAGCTTGATAGCTATCGTAAAGACTTAAAAGAAGAATTGCGTATCTTTGAAAACGCCGCACGCGGTCGCATTATTTCATTGCTTGACGGTCAAACTGTCAGTGGTGGCGCGGGCTTAAAATCAGGTACAGTGTTGAGTGAAGACTCAATGCAAGATATGTCGCTTGAAACATTGCTTGATATTCAGCCAACCCAAGAAGATACCGCAGAGCGTTTATCACAAATTGGTGACTTTTTAACCGATAAACAAAAAGAAATCGATGAAAAATTCACTGAGAAAAAACGCAAATTAACGGCAGGTGATGACTTAACGCATGGCGTGCAAAAAATCGTCAAAGTGTACTTGGCAGTAAAACGTCGTATTCAACCCGGTGACAAAATGGCGGGTCGTCATGGTAACAAAGGGGTGGTATCACGTATCATGCCGATTGAAGACATGCCATACGATGAAAACGGTAATCCAGTGGATGTGGTACTAAACCCACTAGGCGTACCATCGCGGATGAACGTCGGTCAGATTTTAGAAACGCACTTAGGCGGTGCAGCACGTGGTTTGGGTATCAAAATTGACGAGATGATCAAACAACAAGCGGCAGTTGCTGAGTTGCGTGATTTCTTAGACAAAATTTATAACCAAATTGGCGGCGAGCAAGTGGACTTAGGCAGCCTCAGTGATGAGGAAATCATTGCGATGTCAAAAAATCTACGTGCAGGCGTACCAATGGGTACGGCAGTATTTGATGGCGCTAAAGAACAGCAAATCAAAGGCTTGCTAGAATTAGCAGGTATGCCAACCTCAGGTCAGCAAGTATTGTTTGATGGTCGTACCGGTCAACAGTTTGATCGTCCTGTAACCGTGGGTTATATGTATATGCTCAAACTCAACCACTTGGTTGACGACAAAATGCACGCACGTTCAACAGGTTCTTACTCACTGGTTACCCAGCAGCCATTGGGTGGTAAAGCCCAGTTTGGTGGTCAGCGCTTCGGTGAGATGGAAGTGTGGGCACTTGAAGCTTACGGTGCTGCTTATACATTGCAAGAGATGTTGACGGTGAAATCCGATGACGTGGAAGGTCGTACCCGCATGTATAAAAACATCGTCGATGGCGAACAAAGCATGTCAGCCGGTATGCCAGAATCGTTCAACGTATTGACCAAAGAGATTAAGTCATTGGGTATTAACATTGAGTTAAAAGATCATAGCAAAAGTAAAAACTAAGCCATGATGGTGAGTAGGGTGGCTTTAAACGTCACCATACTCAAACTTAATAGTTTACCTTGTTAATGACAAACGAATAAAAATTAACCTTAAATTGAAAGTCAATCTGTATCGGCTTTCAATTTAATCGATGGAGAAGCAGTTTGAAAGACTTATTAGACATCATGAAAAGCCCTGCCGACTCTGGTAACCAAGAGTTCGACAGCATTCAAATTTCTCTTGCCTCACCTGACACCATCAAATCTTGGTCGCATGGGGAAGTTAAAAAGCCTGAAACCATCAACTATCGTACTTTCAAACCAGAACGTGATGGTCTTTTTTGTGCCAAAATTTTTGGACCTGTTAAAGACTACGAATGCTTGTGTGGTAAATACAAACGCCGTAAATTCCAAGGCGTGATCTGTGAAAAATGTGGCGTTGAAGTGACCGCCGCCAAAGTACGCCGCGAGCGTATGGGTCACATTGAGCTAGCAAGCCCAGTCGCGCATATTTGGTTCTTAAAATCATTACCAAGCCGTATTGGTCTACTACTTGATATGACTTTGCGTGATATCGAGCGCGTATTGTATTTTGAAAGCTATGTAGTGACTGACCCAGGTTTAACTACCCTTGAAAAATATCAGTTGCTCGATGATGAAGATTACTTCAAAGCACTTGAAGAGTATGGTGATGAATTCACCGCAAAAATGGGGGCTGAAGCGGTTCAAGACTTGCTGCGTGATATTGACGTAGATTTGGAAATCGACCAATTACGTGAAGAAATTCCGAATACAGGTTCAGAAACCAAACTTAAAAAAATGTCAAAACGTCTAAAATTGCTTGAGTCATTCCGTGATTCAAACAATAAGCCTGAATGGATGGTAATGACGGTGTTACCTGTATTGCCACCTGATTTGCGTCCATTGGTACCGCTTGAAGGGGGTCGTTTTGCCACTTCAGACTTAAATGACTTATACCGCCGCGTCATTAACCGTAACAACCGTTTAAAACGCTTGTTGGAGCTCAATGCGCCTGACATTATTGTGCGTAACGAAAAACGTATGCTGCAAGAGTCAGTGGATGCGCTGCTTGACAATGGTCGCCGCGGTCGTGCGATTACCGGTAGCAATAAACGTCCATTGAAATCTTTAGCTGACATGATTAAAGGTAAACAAGGTCGTTTCCGTCAAAACCTTCTTGGTAAACGTGTTGACTATTCAGGTCGTTCGGTCATTACCGTGGGTCCATACCTGCGTCTACACCAATGTGGCTTGCCTAAAAAAATGGCACTTGAACTGTTCAAACCATTTACTTATGCCAAGCTTTTGCAAAATGGCATTGCGACCACTATCAAAGCCGCTAAGAAAATGGTTGAGCGTGAAGAACCGGCAGTGTGGGATATGCTTGCCAGCGTGATTCGTGAACACCCAGTGCTACTAAACCGTGCACCGACCCTCCATCGTTTGGGCTTACAAGCATTTGAGCCTGTACTGATTGAAGGTAAAGCGATTCAGCTCCATCCCCTAGTTTGTAGCGCGTTTAACGCCGACTTTGATGGTGACCAAATGGCGGTACACGTACCGTTAACTTTGGAGGCCCAGCTTGAAGCCCGTGCCTTGATGATGTCAACCAACAACATCTTGTCACCTGCCAATGGTGAGCCAATCATCACGCCATCACAAGACGTGGTATTGGGGTTATATTACATCAGCCGTTCGCATATTAATGCCAAAGGCGAAAACATGACTTTCTCAAACGTGAAAGAAGTGTATCGCGCGCTAGGTACCGGTGATTTAAGCGTCAATGCGAAAATTAAAGTACGTATTGAAGAAACCACGTATGATGAAGAAGGCAATGGCAATACCGTTACCAAAATGGTTGATACCGTTGCGGGTCGCTGTTTGATTTGGAATATCACCCCAAAAGGTATGAGCTTTGACGAAGTCAACAAAGAGATGACCAAGAAAAACATCGCTCGCCTTATCAATTCTTGCTACCGCAAAATGGGCGTGAAAGACAGCGTCATGTTTGCTGACCAATTGATGTATTTGGGTTTTGCCCAAGCGACGCTGTCAGGTGTATCGATTGGTATGGAAGATATGCTCATTCCACCTACCAAAAACAAAATCATCGAAGCGGCTGATGCAGAAGTCCGTGAGATTGAAAGCCAGTTTGAACAAGGCTTCGTGACCGCGGGTGAGCGCTATAACAAAGTTATTGATATTTGGTCACGTACCAATGACCAAATCGCCAAAGCGATGATGGATAACTTGTCACAAGATACCGTTGTCAATAGCCAAGGTGAAACGGAAAAAGAAAAATCGTTTAACTCGATTTATATCATGTCGGATTCAGGGGCGCGTGGTAGTGCCGCACAGATTCGTCAATTGGCAGGTATGCGTGGCCTGATGGCAAAACCAGACGGCTCGATTATTGAAACCCCAATTAAAGCCAACTTCCGTGAAGGCTTAAGCGTTTTACAGTACTTTATCTCGACGCACGGTGCCCGTAAAGGTCTAGCGGATACGGCACTCAAAACCGCAAACTCAGGTTACTTAACCCGTCGCTTGGTTGACGTTGCGCAAGATTTGGTTATCACCCAGCCTGATTGTGGTACTGATAAAGGTATCTTGATGAAGCCACACATCGAGGGTGGTGAAATCATTGAGCAATTGGCTGACCGCGTGCTGGGCCGAGTCACGGCTAAAGATGTGATGTCAAATAAAACAGGCGAACTAGCTATTCCACTAGGTACCTTGCTTGATGAGCATTGGGTAAAAGTCCTTGATGAACATGGTATTGACGAAGTTTGGGTACGTTCAGTGATTACCTGTGAAGTGCCACATGGCGTCTGTTCACAATGTTATGGTCGTGACTTAGCACGTGGCCACCGCGTCAATATTGGTGAGTCTGTGGGTGTTATGGCGGCGCAATCAATCGGTGAGCCAGGTACTCAGCTAACCATGCGTACCTTCCACGTGGGTGGTGCCGCGAGTGCCGCCGCTGTGGAAAACAGCATTCAGGTTAATAAAGGCGGTACTGTTCGCTTCCAAAACTTGAAATCTGTAAGCCATGCCGACGGTCATTTGGTGGTAGTTTCTCGCTCTGCAGAAGTTAGTATTACCGATGAATTAGGCCGTGAGCGTGAACGCTATAAAGCACCGTATGGTTCGTCAATTTTAGTGGCTGATGGCACCGAAGTTACCCCAGGTCAAACCATTGCTAAATGGGATCCACATACCCATCCAATCATTACCGAGGTATCAGGTACCGCACGCTTTAGCGAAATCACCGATGGCTTAACCGCCACCATGAAAATCGATGAAGCAACAGGTATGAGCTCATACGAAATCTTGGCAACCAAAGACCGCCCAAGTTCGGGCAAAGATTTACGTCCTGCGATTATCCTTGATACCAAAGAGGGTAAAGAAGTGGTGTATTTCTTACCACAGCAAACCATCATTCGTGTGCGTGAAGGCGATGAGGTAACAACAGGTTCGATTTTAGGTCGTGTACCACAAGAATCATCAGGTACCAAAGATATTACCGGTGGTCTACCACGTGTCGCTGACTTATTTGAAGCGCGTCGTCCAAAAGACCATGCGATTATGGCGGAAATGAGTGGTACAGTAAGCTTTGGTAAAGACACCAAAGGTAAAAATCGCTTTATCATCACCAATGATGATGGCGAAGTGCATGAAGAGTTGATTCCAAAATGGCGTCAAATCAACGTATTTGAGGGTGAACGTGTTGAGCGTGGTGAGGTGATTGCCGATGGTCCACAAAACCCGCACGATATCTTACGCTTAAAAGGTGAAACTGAGCTTGCCAATTACATCGTCAATGAAGTACAAGACGTTTACCGCTTACAAGGGGTAAAAATCAACGACAAGCATATTGAAGTGATTATTCGTCAGATGCTACGTAAAGTTGAAGTTACCGATGGCGGTGATTCAAGCTACTTCAAAGGTGACCAAGCTGAATACGCTGATATCGTCGCCATGAACAAAAAACTCGACGAAGAAAACAAATTCCCAGTCAAGTTTGACCGTTTATTGCTCGGTATCACTAAAGCCTCATTGGCAACTGAAAGCTTTATTTCTGCGGCGTCATTCCAAGAGACAACGCGCGTATTGACGGCGGCAGCAGTTACTGGCAAGATTGATGACTTACGCGGTCTAAAAGAAAACGTGGTTGTCGGCCGCTTGGTACCATCAGGTACTGGTTTAGCTTACCATGCCCAGCGTCTAGAGGGTGGTAAAACCACCGCCACAGAAGCTACTGAAAATCAGCAGCTAGAAGCATTAGACACCTTGTTTGCCGAAAACATGGAGCCTGCGTCAATGTCATTTGAAGACCAATTTGCTGAAGAGTTTAATAGCCAAGATGCAAAATAATCGTTAATCAGTCATAAAAAGGCCGGTGCTTGCAACTGGCCTTTTTTTTCATCAAAATATCCGTATCAAATGTCTAAGGAAACAATATGGCAGGTCGTGTTGCACGTTATCAAGCAGATAGAACCAATCAAAAAATGTATTTTTGCCGAATTTATTGTCAGCAAGCTGAACAGACGCCAAAAGGGCAATTACAGGAAGCACATATTGAAAGTGCGCTCATGCATTTGTACGGCGGCTATTTGGCATTTTTACAAGAAGTAGCACGCTATTATAATTTAACTATGTCAAACCCGAGTCTGCAATCAATTAGTGATGCGTTGGAGGCCAAAACCCAAGTATCACCTGAAGTGATGCGGTTAAAGCAACTATTAGCTAATGATTATCTGGGGGATATCGAAAAAGCATGGCAGCAGATTATCTATAAACCTGTGCCACAAAATCTTGGAAATGAGAGTGATGAAAGCAACAAAAATGCTAAACTGCCGGTGATTGATGTTATGGCAAGCCCATCAAGTACCAATATTTCAGTCGATATGATTCGCCAATGGCGTGGCGATTTGGTTGATACTATCGATAGTTTGCGAGAAGGGATGATTGAATTTTAATTGTTTAATCAACCTTGGTGCTTAGCAAAGACCATAAAAAAGCTCGATTCATGATCGAGCTTTTTTATTAGGGTTTATTAACTAAGGTTTATTAACGACTCATTCATTCAGTGGTTTATTGTTATTTAACTGAGCGTAGTTGATATTGTTACCTGTCGTGGGCATCGGCACGGATGCTTGTTCCTCAGGGCGTTTTTGGGTAACCGCTTGCGGGGGTTTACTGTCGTCACTGGTGATTTCATTGCCCTTGCTATCGACGCGTCTAGTACCATTGTCAGTAAGCTCAATGGTTTCCTGCTCTTGTTTTTTGGATTTTGCGCGATTATTGACTGATACCCATTCCACAGGTTGACCTTTGAGCATTTTAGAGGTGAAATCCAACCAAATGGGTAGTGCCGCCACGCCACCAAATTCTTTTTTACCCATACCAATCGGTTGGTCAAAACCAACCCAAACTGTCGTCACCATTTTAGGGTGGATACCAGCAAACCACGCATCTTTGGCATCATTGGTAGTACCTGTCTTGCCACCTACATCTGAGCGACCTAACGCACGCGCCTTAATCGCGGTACCGCGCTGGATGACATCACGTAAGATATTCGCCATTTGGAATGCCACGTTAGAAGAAATAATACGCGGTGCTTGCTGTGCTGGAATATACTGAATAGGCATGGGTTTTAGCTTATCAGTGTCGGGGCCTGCATCATATAACTGCGCTTCAAGCGACGCTTGGCGTGCTAGCATTTGCTGAGTGCTGGCTTCTAAGGCCGCTTCTTCTTTGCTGAGCTTTTTGTTATCTTGTTTGTCTAAACTGTCTTGTTCTTTGGTTTTAGCCAGTGGGTTTGCGTTGAATAAATCCGATTTTTCAGTCGCTTTATCGTCCGCTTCAGCGTCGCCACTTTGACCACTTAACAAGGCAGCTCGTTGTTCTTGGAAGGCGGTTAGGTTGTCTTCATTGGTTTGCTGTAAATCATTGTTAAAACACACGGCACAGGCTTGTTTTGGGTTGGCTTGGTATTGCAGCTTACCGTTGTAGTCAAAAATTTGCTGAATAAAATAAGGTTGAATACGGTGACCGCCGTTGGCAAAGGTCGCATAGCCCGTCGCCATCTGTAATGGGGTTGCTTCACCAGAACCGAGTGCCAATGATAATGTGTTTGGCATGCGTTCTTTTTCCAATCCAAACTCATTGAGTAGCTCACGCGTATCCGAGATACCTGCTGAACGTAGTACCCGAATTGATACTAGGTTACGTGATAGGTATAAACCTTTACGCAGTGGAATCATCCCCAAATTGCGACCGTCTGAGTTTTTGGGTTTCCATGAACCGACGGTCAACGGATCATCAGATATCATGGTATCTGGGCTAAAGCCTTTTTCTAGGGCAGTGGTATAGACTAATGGCTTGATGGTTGAGCCTGGTTGGCGATAACCTTGAATCGCGCGGTTAAATTTACTTTTATTAAAATCAAAGCCACCAACGACCGCAAGTAACGCGCCAGTTTCTGGATTGACCGATACTAGGCTGCCTTCAACGGCTGGAATTTGCACCAAGCTCCAGCTGGTGTTGTCAGCATTTGATGTGACATACACAATATCATGCAGATTGACGATGTTGTTGGAGATAAATGCTGAGTTGGGATTACGGTAGTGCAGTGTCGCCCAGCGCATGTTTGACCAAGGCACTTTAATCTGAGTACCGTCTTTCATGACCGCATCAAAGCCATTGCCAGGATAAACTTTGGTGACTTCAACCGGATAAAAAGAATGGATAACTGGGAAATTGGCAAGCTTGCCAGGTTTTTCTTTATCTTTTGTATTAGCAGGGGCGCCGCGCCAACCGTGGCGGCGATCATAGGCAAATAAACCGCGTTTAATGGCGTTTTCTGCAATTTCTTGTGCTTCGCTATTAATGGTAAGCTTCACACGCCAGCCCGAATTGATGACAGCTTCGCCATATTTTTCTACCAATGAGGCACGGGTCATTTCCGCCAAATACGGTAAGTTTTTATCAAGTTTTGCTTGGTATAGGCGCAGTCCAATGGGTGCGGCAACCGCTTCGTCGTGTTGCGCTTGGCTAATTGCGCCATTTTTAAGCATCTGACCCAAAATCCAGTTGCGCCGCTCTAACGCGCGCTCAGGGTTGGCAACAGGATTGTATTTGGATGGCGCTTTTGGCAGACCGGCAATCATTGCCATTTCAGCAATGGTTAGGTTATTTAATGATTTACTATAATATTGCTTAGCGGCGGCTTTAATCCCATACGCACCTTGACCCAAATAGATTTTATTCACATATAAGGTCATGATGTCTTGTTTAGACAGCTTTTCTTCAATTTTGCGGGCTAAAAATAACTCCGTTAATTTACGATTAAGGGTACGTTCGGAGGATAAAAAATAATTTTTGGCAACCTGTTGGGTAATCGTCGACCCACCTGTCTGGCTATCGTCGTCGCTCACCGCTTCGGTCAGTGCGCGCCCGATACCCTTAATACTGATACCACTGTGCTGAAAAAATGACGAATCTTCGGCTGCTAAAAAAGCATTCACCATATTTTTGGGGATTTGCTCATAACTCACTGGCAGAGACATATCATTACCGTATTGCCCAATTAATTGGTTGTCCTCGGTATAGATTTGTAGTGGCATTGACAGCTTGGCTTTTTTAAGGTCATCTAAGCTTGGCAGGCTAGGTGATATATACATCGCCATACCATAAAAACCGATGGGGAAAGCTAATACCAAAATAAAAAGAAACGCTAAAATTGCAACCAAGAGATTGAGTAAAAATTTCATCCAAGTAAAGGTAGCAGCAGTCGACTGGGTCATAAAGTCATTAGCTCAAAGCAAAATAAAGCCCCATTATACCTAAAAAAATTTGAGTTCTGTGAAAAATCTATTTTGCTTTTATATTGTTTTTAAACTAGCTAATAAATTAGTCCTAACTAAAGCTAACTAAAGCTAACTAAAGCTAACTAAAGCTAACTAAAGCTAACTAAAGCTAACTAAAGGTTGAATATCGAGAGTTTCTAAAGTATTGTAGCATAGTAAAAATCACGTTACATAACTTAGTATACAAGGAACAAACTTGTGAGGTTATTTACAAAAAACAACAAGCTAGTCGTTGGGGTAGATATCACCACCACTGCGATAAAAATGGTTGAAATAACACGGCAGCAAGGTCTATTTCACTTAAGAAATTACGGCATTGAACCGTTACCCCGCGGTGCAGTTGTGGATAAAAATATTGTAGATATTGACGCGGTCAGTGACGCCCTCGCAAGATTATCCCGTGGTAGCGGTTTTTCCAGTAAAAACATCGCGACAGCCGTATCAGGGTCTTCGGTTATTAGCAAAATTATTGAGATGGAAGCGGATCTCACAGAGCTTGAAAGAGAATCTCGTATCCGTCTGGATGCTGACCAATATATTCCCTATCCTTTATCCGAAGTGAATCTAGATTTTGAAGTGATAGGTCCTTCAGCCACGCCTGATATGTGTAAGGTATTGTTGGTTGCCTCTCGCACTGAAAACGTCGACCAACGTGTCGATGCGGGCGCTTTAGCGGGACTGGATACTAAAATTGTGGATGTAGAGGCTTACGCAGTTGAACGCGCTTTTCAATTGATGGTCGATAGCTTGCCAGGTCAACCTCAGCATGTAGCCCTCATTGATATCGGGCATAGCCAAACCACGCTTTATATTGCAAAGGACGGGGAGTTTGTATACAGCCGTGAACAGCTTTTTGGTGGCGCCCAGTTAACTGAAAGTATTCAAAGCCGTTATGGTTTGACGTTCGAGGAGGCGATGATTAATAAGCGCACCCTGTCATTGCCAGATGATTACTATACGGATGTATTAATGCCATTTTTAGATGCCATTGTGCAGCAAATCACCCGCTCGTTGCAGTTTTATTTTTCATCAAGCCAAAATAGCCAAGTAGAGTATATTTTGTTGGGTGGGGGTAGTGCCAGCATTGCGGGTCTAGCAAGCATGGTTGAGCAAAAACTTGGTACCCGCACAGGTATTGCCAATGCATTTTCAAATATGACGATTAATAACCATATCAACACTGAATTACTGATTATGGACGCGCCAAGCTTAATAGCAGCTTGTGGCTTGGCGTTACGGAGTTTTGATTAATGGCAAAGATTAATTTACTTCCTTGGCGTCAAGAACTTCGTGAACAAAGAAACCGTGAGTTTATGACTTTAGTGGTTGCGGTATTGTTTTTATCGCTACTCGGTGCCTTTGCAGCATGGAGTTACTATAAAAATACCCTAGAAAACCAGCAGCTTGCTAATGAACGCATCAAACAAGAAAACGCTAATTTAGACAAGGCGTTAAAAGAAATCGAAACCCTTGAGCAGCAGCGTGATGATATCATTGCGCGTATGAAAGTGATTCAAGACTTGCAAGGTCGTCGCCCTGTCCCCGTTCGTATTTGGGATGATATTGCCAGAATTATCCCCGCACAAATGTATTTAACCAGTATGAAGCGTGAAGCTGATACCATCACCTTTACCGGTCAAGCCGACAACCCGAATGTGATTTCAACATTTATGCGCAGTCTTGATGGGACGCAGTGGTTAGAGAAATCGGCTGTGGTCAGTATACAGCAGCCCAATGCAGTGGCTTATCAAGCCGCCACACCCGCACCTGCTGCCGGTAACATCAGCGCTAGCAGTACCAGCGCAACATTACCAGAAGCCAATTACGTGACTTTTGTGGTAACAACCATGGTTAAGCAAACCGACGTTGCCAGTGCCACCGCTGCGAGCGGCGTTGCGGCAAGTGCGAGTAAGGAGAAATAACGGTGAAATTAACCAATCCGCTAAAAAGACCGAGACTTGTCAAAAAACCTGTTCAAATTACCGCAAAAAAATCGTTTGATGTTAAAGCCTTCGTCGAGAGCTTTAAATCACTAGACCAAAATAATTATGGTAGCTGGCCTGTACCTGTTAAGGTTACCGTCTTGCTATTTATGGTCGCTGTTATCGCCTTTTTAACTTGGTTTTTACCGATTAGTAGCAAACGTGAGGAGATTGCCGCTGCCGAAGCCGAGCAGCAAACCTTGCTCGATCAATATCGCCAAAAAGAATCCAAAGCACGTCATCTAAAAGAATATCAAGCCCAAGTATCAAAAATGCAGTCTGATTTTAAAGAACTGCTCAATCAATTACCCAAAGACACCCGTATTTCTGACCTAGTGGATGGGATTAATATGGTTGGTGTGGGCAGTAATGTCAAATTTCAGGATATCAAAGTTGAGCCAGAAGTGTCCCAAGAGTTCTTTATTGAGCAGCCAATTCGTATTGCCGCTTTAGGAGATTATCACCAATTTGGGTCATTCATTAGTGGGCTTGCTAAACTACCTCGCATTATTACCTTACATGACTTTGAAGTCACCAACCCTAGTCCTAGCCTAGACAAGCTACCAGAAACCAATCTTGTTTTGAACGTTAAAACTTATCGTTCAAAAGAGCTAAATGAAGAAGAATTGAAAAAGGCACAACAAGATAATCAAAAAAATGCCGCTGGGTCTGACAATAAGGAAGCAAATAATGGCGATAAATAAAAAACAGCTTACTATTTGCTTAGCGCTATTAGCCTTATTATCTGGCTGTACTGACCGTGTCGGTTTGGCAGAGCAACAAATGCAGGACATCCGTCAACAGCCTGCGCAACCGGTAAAGCCACCACCGACACCCGAAGTGGTACAAGAGTTTAATTACAGCGCTTCACAGCTGCGTAGCCCATTTATGCCGCCAAGTTTAATGCTGCAAGCCAATCAACTACAGCAAATGCAAGGGGTCAGACCCGATGTGACCCGACTCAAAGAGCCGCTTGAACAATTTGAGTTGAATGAGCTTACCTATAAAGGTACGATGGTGTCATCATCTGGCGAGGTATATGGTCTTGTTCAACGCCCAGATGGGGGCATTGCCAGTGTCAAAGTGGGTAATTATATGGGTAAAAATGATGGGCGTATTGCAGAGATTACGCCAACCCAAATTAACTTAATTGAAATCATACCAGACAGTCGTGTCGGCTATGTCGAAAAACCAAACTCAATTGTTGCCGCAGTTAGTCAATAAAACAAAGGGATAACTCAATGAATTTTAATGCCTATCCATTTCGAACTTCAACGTCTAAGCTAGCGGTAGCGATGAGTGCGATGTTAGTATCTAGCAGCGTGTTTGCAGCTAATACCATTAGAAATATCTCGGTTACCACGCCGAGTGCTATGTTAACAGAGCTCAATATCGACTTTGCTAATAGTGCTGTGATGCCGACGGCTTATGAACTTACTTCACCCACACGACTGGTGTTGGATTTCCCCAATGTAAATAATCAAATTGCATCACGGATGCAAACTTATAACAAAGGCTATGTCAACAATGTCACCACGCTGACCAATGACAGTATGACACGTATGATTATTGAGTTGTCAAATCAAGCGACCTATAGTACGCGTGTGGTCAATAATCGCCTCGTGGTCTCCATACAGCCGAAGGGAAGCACCCCTGCAGTAACCACCCCTGCAATAACCACCGTAGCTACCAATCCAGCAATCGTTACACCTGTGGTGACTAGCCCTGTGGTTGAGAATCAGCCTGCTGTCGTCGTGACTGAACCTACGCCTGCCCCTGTGGTCGTGCAAACGCCGCCACCTGTTGCCGTCGTGACCCAAACACCAAAAGCCGCCCCACCCGCCAATACCATGGTAGTCAAAGTCAATCCTTTATTAAATCCTGCTGCCGCGGTTGTTCAACAATATAACTATGATGGTCTAGCGGCGATTAATTTTAATGGTACCTCGAACGGCGGCGGTAATATTAGCATTAATTTGGTAAATGACAGCATCCCTGTGGATGTGCAGCGTATGGGTGATGAATTAGTCATTCGTCTGACAGGCGCTACCATTCCAAGTCGCCTACAAAAACAAATGACCGTGGGTAATGGCTTGGTGCGTGATGTTATCGCAACCAACCAAGGACGCAATGGCGTGATTCGTATTACCATGACAGGCGATTATGACTATAAAGCCTTTCAAACAGGTAATCAACTAAATATCACTATTGATCCCCCCAAACGTCTGCGCGAGCCGACCATTGAAGAACGTACCTACAGCGGCGCGCCTTTATCACTAGAGTTTCAAGATGTCAGCGTGCGGACGATTTTAGAAGTGTTGGCACAACATACCAATACCAACATCGTTGCCAGTGACAGCGTCAGTGGTAATATTACCTTGCGTCTGATTAACGTGCCTTGGGATCAAGCCTTAGACATTATCCTAAAAAGTAAAAATTTGGATAAACGGGTTAATGGTAATGTAATTTGGGTGGCACCCGCGGCAGAACTTGCCAAACAAGAAGCCGATGAGTTAAAAGCGCAACAAGAGAAAAAAGTATTAGACCCCCTGCGTACCGAATATATTCGACTCAACTATGCCAAAGCAGAAAATGTACGAACATTGATTGAAGCAGGCAGAGCAACATCCGATCGTTCGAGCGGCAGTACCTCACTGTTAACAGACAGAGGTACAGTCACAATCGATAACCGAACCAACACCTTGATTGTTAAAGACACCGCTGAAACCATCAGCAACATCCGTGATTTGATTAGTAAAATCGATATCGCTGTCAAACAAGTGATGATTGAAGCCCGCATTGTGACCGCTAGTGATGCTTTCACCAAAGAGCTTGGGGTGAAATGGGGCATTTTATCGCAAGGCGCGGCAAGTAATCGTAACCTGCTAGTGGGTGGTAATTTAAGTACCATTGATAGCCTTAAGACTTATACCACGGCTACAAATGCCGACGGTACTACCTATCCAGTCTATAGCGGTCTCACTGCCGCTAATAACCTCAGTGTCAATTTAGGTGCAGCTAACCCTGCAGGACAAATTGCCTTTGGCTTGTTGAGCATTTCAGATTTACTATTAGATTTAGAATTGTCAGCCATGCAAGCGGATAACAAGGGTGAAGTCATCTCCAGTCCAAAAGTGCTAACCGCCGACAAACAAACCGCCAGAATCATGTCAGGCACACAAATCCCTTATCAAGAAGCCTCTGCCAGTGGGGCGACTTCAACGAGCTTTATCGAAGCGGCATTGAGTCTTGAAGTGACCCCTAATATTACCCCTGAAGGTCGTATTGGCATGGATTTGAGTATTGAAAATGGTTCACCAACCATCATCAATGGCGCGACAGCGGTTTCTAAAGATTCGATTAAAACCAACGTGGTCGTCGATGATGGTCAAACGGTTGTGCTCGGTGGCGTGTTTAAAAATACCTTAGGTAATGATGTGACTAAAATACCTTTCTTGGGGGATTTACCTTATGTTGATCGCTTCTTTAAACGCACCTCAAAAACCAACAACAAGCAAGAATTATTGATTTTTGTAACCCCAAAATTGGTGAATGACACAGGTCG
Organism: Enhydrobacter sp. 8BJ; assembly: GCA_902506225.1. Lineage (GTDB taxonomy): Bacteria > Pseudomonadota > Gammaproteobacteria > Pseudomonadales > Moraxellaceae > Faucicola. The sequence goes on from LR733345.1 coordinate 940,379, forward strand.
TATCAATTAATCGACAATCCAACAGACGCTTTGCATAACAAAATAGTGTTATAGCGCATTGCCACAAATCACAGTATAATGTTTTTCAATATATTATAGAGTGATTTGTGGTTTTTTTATGGAGTGTAATCAACCTAAGCCGTTAATTATTTTGATTGGTCCGATGGGTGCGGGTAAGACGACAATTGGTAAACTGTTGGCGCAGCAACTTGGGTTTACGTTTTATGACAGTGATCAGGAAATAGAACGCGTCTCGGGCGCAAGTATTAGCTGGATTTTTGAAAAAGAGGGTGAAGTAGGGTTTCGTCAACGCGAAACACGTGTGCTTGATAAACTAACCCAGCTCGATCATGTCATACTGGCCACAGGCGGCGGGGCAGTAACTATCGCTGAAAATCACCATTTTTTAAAACGTGGTATAATCATCTATTTGCGGGCAGAAGTTGACATTCAATATGAACGCACTTGTCGTGACCGCAACCGACCGTTATTACAAATAGACAATCCTAAGCAAAAGCTAACCGAGCTTTTTTGTAAACGTGACCCAATTTATCAGCAGCTTGCCAATATCACCATTGTTACGGGTTATAGTTCCCCGAAAAAAATGGTGCATGACATTTTGCTGCAATTGCAAGACGCCAATATAACCGTCTGAATGTAGCACTCTCGATATGACAAGCTAATTGATGATAACCTACTAGATGACAAAAAGATAACATTGATATGAGTACTGCCATGCGCCGTGAGTTAATTGTCCATACACGTTCACACGACTATCCCATTTTTATTGGGGAAAACCTCATCGAAACCTTTGATTTTGCTGACTATATTGGCGGCAAACAAGTATTGGTGGTCACCAATGAGACAGTTGCACCCTTATATCTTGATAAACTCATTGCACGTCTGCCTGCCGATAAACTCGTTAAAACTTGTATTTTACCTGATGGTGAGCAATATAAAACCCAGCAAAGCATTGATAGTATTTATGATCAGTTGATGGAAAATCACTTTAACCGTGACTGTACGCTGATAGCGCTTGGTGGTGGCGTCATTGGTGATATGGTGGGTTTTGCAGCAGCAAGTTTTATGCGCGGTGTGGATTTTATCCAAATTCCCACAACTTTGTTATCGCAAGTGGATTCTAGCGTCGGCGGCAAGACAGGCATCAATCATCGCTTGGGCAAAAATATGATTGGCGCGTTTTGGCAGCCGCGTCTTGTTTTGGCAGATATGACCACGTTAAAAACCTTGCCACCGCGTGAATTGTCAGCAGGGCTAGCGGAAGTGATTAAATACGCGTTAATCGGCGATGTGGGGTTTTTGGCTTGGCTTGAAACCCATATGACATCGTTACGCGCGCTCGATTTGAATTTGTTAGCCCAAGCGGTACTGATTTCTTGCCAGCACAAAGCGGATATTGTGGCGCAAGATGAGTTTGAAGCTAATACGCGTGCGCTACTTAATTTTGGTCATACCTTTGGTCATGTGATTGAAACGCATGAAGGTTATGGCAATTGGCTGCATGGTGAAGCAGTCGCGGTAGGCATGATTCAAGCGATGCAGTTGTCACAAAAACAAGGTTGGCTCAGCGCGGATGATGTTGACAGAGCCAGTTCTTTAATCGCTCGTGCTGATTTACCTACCCATCCGCCAGTCATTGAGGTGGACACAGCGCTGGATTTGATGGGTCATGATAAAAAAGTCAAATCCGGCAAAATTCGTCTAGTATTACTAGAAAAATTGGGACAAGCGGTATTGACTTCAGCGTACGATCCAGCGTTACTGACAGACGTGCTGGCTTTGACTGATAAAGCTAATTGATATAAATTTTATAGATGGGTTAAAGCGTCATATCGGGCGTTAATCTTACCTCGGACAGAAGGTTGTTTTATGGTGCATTCTTTATCTACGCTGTATCGTTCATGGGCATTTAAAGTGACCACTTGGCTGATTTTAGCGGCGATTGCAGGCGGCTTGACGGTCATGGTGTGGATTGCCTCTGCGGTAAAGCCTGCCAAAAGTGCGGTGAAAGCGGCGAGTAATGCTAATCTAAATCAAGATCCCACCGCGCTACTATTGTTCAAACCACCTGAAGAGCTTAATACCAAAGTTAGACCCCTCAAATTTGATGCAGTGATTCGTGATATGCGCAACTATCCCAAAGAATTCAAGGACAGTCGCTTTATCAAGGCCAATAACGGCAAATGGACAGTTCAAGTCATGAACGTGGTGGAGCACGAAGTGGTCACCGATTACCTAAATAGCCGTGACGATCGTGATAAATTTAATTATTTTCGTATCGTCGATGCCCATAACCAAAAACGCTTTGTGGTCACCTATGGCGTATTTGGCTCAGTACAAGAAGCGGTTGGCGCGGCTAAAGTAGTGAATTTTAATTTACCAAAAGGGGTCAAAGCATTTCCTGAAGAATTTAAAATGTATGCCCCACAAATGGATGAGTATGAAGTCGCGCCGCCCCTTCGTGATGTCGGTAAGACAGCCGCGCGAGAAGTCAAACTAACCTCCACACCAAAATTATTGCCTGCGCCAAAAGCCAAAGTTGAACGGCAACCACAAGCTGCGACTTCCACAGCAGCAGAACCAAAACGCGCAGCACCAAAAACTAGCATTGAAAAGTCAGTCAATCCGCAAGAGACCCTTTCTATTCAAGAAGGTAAAGTGATTGCTGAAAGCAACAGTAACGACTCAAATGTTACCCGTTCAGAACCAAAAGTTATCAATAGCAAGAACGATAATGCTGACGTCAAACCCAAACAAACCCACAGCAAGCCGGCTGAAGAAAAGCCAAAATCCAAAGATGCCTCAAAGGATAGCATGGGCGAGTTAATCAAGCAGAAGTCCCAAGCTAACTAGTGACTTTAGACGGGTTGGTTAGTTTTGGAATTCAAATAACAGTGGATTTTTTTACCCTTTTTCGTTAATATAACGAAGGGTATCATTTTTATTTCTTATGGTACATATAGATAACAAACATGACGGTTATCTATTCCAATCTTTTATGATTCAATAGCAAACATTGCACATATTTATAGTATGCCCATTTCTTTGCTACCAGCTTGTTAAGGGAACACGCTTATGTCTTTAAATCAGTATTCAGATCAGCATAATCTTTACCAACCCGATGTGTTCAAAGACAACTGTGGGTTTGGTTTGATTGCGCATACCCATGGTGAAGCTAGTCATGACTTAGTGCAAACAGCGATTCATAGTTTAAGCTGTATGACCCACCGCGGTGGCGTGGCAGCCGATGGTAAGACAGGCGATGGTTGTGGTCTATTGATTGCGACGCCCAAAGTATTTTTTAAAAAAATCGCTTCAGACAATGGCTTTACCCTAAACGAAATTTTTGCGGTCGGCACAGTATTTGTTAACCTTGATAAAGCATTAGCACAGCATAGCCAAGATACCCTAAGCCAAGCGATTGAAGCACAAGGTTTGCTAGTCGCTGGCTGGCGTGATGTGCCGGTTGATTTAAGTATCGTCGGTGACATTGCCCGTGAATCACTCCCAGGCTTTAAACAAATTCTAGTTAATTGCCCAATCAATATGGACGAGGCGACCTTTAACCGTAAATTATTCGTTGCACGCCGCAAAGCAGAAATCGCACTGAAAGATGACCCGTTATTTTATGTGACGTCATTGACCTCACAAGTGGTTATCTATAAAGGCTTGGTCATGCCTGCCGATTTGCCCGCATTCTTCTTGGATTTGCAAGACGAACGTTTGGCGTCACACATTGTGGTATTCCACCAACGTTTCTCAACCAATACCCTGCCAAGATGGCCACTCGCCCAGCCTTTTCGCTATCTTGCCCACAATGGTGAATTAAACACGATTGACGGTAACCGTGACTGGGCAGTCGCTCGTACGCCAAAATTTGTCACTGATTTGATTCCAGAGCTGCAACAATTACAGCCACTCGTCAACCGTGTGGGCTCTGACTCATCAAGCTTAGACAATATGCTTGAGGTACTGGTGTCAGGGGGTATGGATTTATTTCGTGCACTTTCTATCCTCGTGCCACCCGCTTGGCAAAATGTTGACACCATGGACATGGATTTACGCGCGTTTTATGAGTTTTACTCACAGCATATGGAAGCGTGGGATGGTCCAGCCGGTCTAGTCATCCAAGATGGTCGCTATGCGGTTTGTATGCTTGACCGCAATGGTTTACGTCCATCACGTTGGGTGACTACCAAAAATGGCTATATCACTGTGGCGTCTGAAATCGGTACTTGGGATTATCAGCCTGAAGACGTGATTGCTAAAGGTCGTGTCGGACCGGGTCAAATGCTAGTGATTGACACTGAAACTGGTAACATCATGGACACCAAAGCAGTGGGTCGTCAGCTGAAAAAAGCCCACCCATATCGCCTATGGTTACGTGAAAATGCGGTACGTCTACGAGATGATGAGCAGCTAGAAGAAAAAGCTTATGAGCAACGTGAAACAGGCGAGCATCTGTTAGCGCTGCAAAAAATGTTCCATATCACCAATGAAGAACGCACAGAAATTATCCGTCCTTCAGCCGAAAACGGTCAAGAAGCCGTTGGCTCAATGGGCGATGACACCCCGATGGCGGTACTATCAAAACAAGTTCGTCACGTGGCTGATTTCTTCCGTCAACAATTTGCTCAGGTGACCAATCCACCAATCGATCCGCTGCGCGAAGCGATTGTCATGTCATTGGAAACTTGTTTGGGTAGCGAAAAAAATATTTTTGAACCCACGCCAGACCACGCCAACCGTATCGTGTTGTCATCGCCTGTGTTGTCATCGAGCAAAATGATGCAACTACGCAGCGTCACAAAACCAGGGTTTGAAATTGAAACCATTGATTTGAATTATGATGAATCAATGGCATTAGAAGATGCCATCAGACACATCTGTGAGCAAGCTGCCCAAGCCGTACGCGCAGGTAAAGTATTGATTGTATTATCTGACCGCAATATCGAGAAAGGTAAAGTACCTGCCAATGCCATTATGGTGACAGGTGCGGTGCATCATCACTTGATTAATGTGGGTTTACGCGCAGATGCCAACTTAATCATCGAAACAGGTTTGGTACGTGATTCGCACCAATTAGCGGTCTTGTTAGGGTTTGGGGCTACCGCGGTTTATCCCTACTTGGCTTACAATGTGATTGCAGACTTGGTCGATAAAGGCGAATTACTTGGTGACCCGCTGTACGCCAAAAACAACTTCCGCAAAAGCTTGGATAAAGGCTTGTTAAAAATCCTTTCAAAAATGGGTATTTCGACCGTTTCTTCTTATCGCGGCGCGCAATTGTTTGAAGCCGTGGGTTTATCAGAAGAAGTGGTTGAGCTTTGCTTTACTGGGGTTGAAAGCCGTATCTCAGGTGCCACGTTTGACGATTTGGCGATTGACCAACAAATCTTGGCAAAAAATGCCTTTACCAAACGTGTACCGCTTGACCAAGGCGGCTTGTTAAAATTCGTCTTTAACAAAGAATACCACGCCTTCAACCCAGATGTAATTCAAGCGCTACATAAAGCGGTACGCACGGGCGACTACGACAATTACAAAGAATATGCGTCGATTGTCAACAAACGACCCGTAGCAACGTTACGTGATTTGCTGCAGTTAGATACCAGTAAATCCATCAGTGTTGATGATGTTGAGCCAATTGAACAAATCCTAAAACGCTTTGACTCAGCAGGTATGTCATTAGGCGCCTTATCGCCAGAAGCACACGAGGCGATTGCAACCGCGATGAACACGATTGGCGGACGCTCAAACTCGGGTGAGGGTGGTGAAGATCCAACACGTTATGGGACGATTCGTAACTCAAAAATCAAACAAGTCGCCTCAGGTCGTTTTGGGGTCACGCCGGCTTACTTGCGTTCTGCAGAAGTGATGCAGATTAAAATCGCGCAGGGGGCAAAACCCGGTGAAGGCGGTCAGTTACCTGGTGGTAAAGTAAATAGCTTAATTGCGCGTTTGCGTTACTCAGTGCCAGGTGTGACCTTGATTTCACCGCCACCGCATCATGATATTTACTCGATTGAAGACTTGGCGCAGCTAATTTTTGACTTAAAACAAGTCAATCCAAACGCGCTTGTGTCAGTCAAATTGGTGTCGCGCCCAGGCGTAGGTACTATTGCAACGGGTGTGGCAAAAGCGTACGCCGATTTGATTACCATTTCTGGGTATGATGGTGGTACCGCAGCGTCACCTTTGTCGTCAATTCACTATGCAGGCTCGCCTTGGGAGCTAGGTTTATCTGAAGCGCACCAATCGCTTCGTGTCAACGGGTTACGTCATAAAGTACGCGTGCAAACAGATGGTGGTTTAAAAACGGGTTTAGACGTAGTTAAAGCGGCAATCTTGGGGGCGGAAAGCTTTGGTTTTGGTACCACGCCGATGATTGCGGTGGGCTGTAAATACCTGCGTATCTGTCACTTAAATAACTGCCCAACGGGGGTGGCAACGCAAAAATCAGAACTGCGCGATGAGCATTTTATCGGTGAAGCCGAAATGCTGATTAATTTCTTTAGATTTGTGGCACAAGAAACCCGCGAGTGGTTGGCGGCATTGGGCGTGCGCTCAATGGAAGAGCTTGTGGGTCGCACCGACTTGCTATCAGTCATGTCAGGCACCACCAACAAGCAACAACACCTAAACTTAGCGCCGCTATTATTTACCCATAGCAAAGCCGATGGCAAACCACAAACCTGCCAAGTTGAGCGCAATGAGCCATTTGACAAAGGCTTGCTCGCTGAACAAATGGTTATCGATATGATGGATACCATCAAATCAGCCAAAGGCGGTGACTTTAGCTATCGTATTGGCAACTGTGACCGTTCTATCGGTGCGCGTATCTCAGGGGAGATTGCTGCGCTGCATGGCAACAATGGTATGGCAAGCGCGCCAATCAACTTACACTTAACCGGCACCGCGGGTCAAAGTTTAGGTGTGTGGAATGCAGGCGGCTTAAACATTAAGCTTGAAGGCGATGCCAACGACTACGTCGGTAAAGGCATGGCAGGGGGTGAAATTGTGATTTACCCACCAAAAGGCTCGACGTTTGCCAGCCAGCAAACTGCTATCATCGGTAACACCTGTCTGTATGGTGCCACAGGCGGTCATCTGTATGCGGCAGGTACTGCCGGTGAACGTTTTGCGGTTCGTAATTCAGGTTGTTTTGCGGTGGTTGAAGGTACCGGTGACCACTGCTGTGAATACATGACAGGCGGTGTGGTGACGGTCTTGGGTAAAACAGGGCTAAACTTCGGTGCTGGCATGACAGGCGGGTTTGCTTACGTGCTTGACTTAGATGGCGATTTCTTTGACCGTTGTAACCATGAGCTTATCGATATGCATCGTATCTCAAGTGAGCAAACAGAAAATCACCGTATCAACTTGATGTCGATTATCAAAACTCACGTGGCAAAAACAGGTAGCCAATGGGGTCAAACCATCCTTGACGACTTTGAGCATTATGTTCGTAAATTCTATTTGGTCAAACCAAAAGCCGCGAACATTACTTCGCTACTAAAAACGACCATGGCAGACCCACAATAAGCGATTGTGTAGCATAATTTGATGATATTGGATTGCTAAAGGTAGCGCGTGACCAGCGCTCTACCTTTAACTTAAATTTTAAAAGTTCGCTGTCAAGCAGGTCGGTATACAGTAAGTCGCTGGATACCACTCACTTAGGAGCATTGCTTTAGGAGCATTGGGGCATGGCAAAACGATTACACAACGATTTTCAGTTTTTAGACGTCGCACGTGTCGACCCTTCAAAAAAAGACATTAATACCCGTACTCACGAGTTTGTTGAGATTTACTATCCATTTGAGCAAGACAAGGTAACTGACCAAGCGCACCGCTGTCTTGAATGTGGTAACCCTTACTGTGAATGGAAATGTCCCGTTCACAACTACATTCCAAACTGGCTAAAACTGGCTACCGAAGGTCATATTTTCCAAGCGGCAGATTTATGCCACCAAACCAACACGTTGCCAGAAGTCTGTGGGCGAGTATGTCCTCAAGACCGTCTATGTGAAGGGGCCTGTACCCTCAATGACGGCTTTGGGGCGGTCACCATTGGTAACGTGGAAAAATACATCACCGATACTGCGTTTGCGCTAGGCTGGCGTCCAGATATGAGCGGTGTGACTTGGACGGATAAAAAAGTTGCGGTGATTGGCGCAGGTCCTGCCGGCCTTGGCTGTGCTGACATATTGGTGCGCAATGGCGTCAAACCTGTGGTATTTGACAAACGCCCCGAAATTGGCGGACTACTGACCTTTGGTATTCCAGAATTTAAGATGGAAAAAAATGTCATGCGTCGTCGCCGCGAAGTGTTCGAAAGCATGGGCATTGAATTTCGTTTAAATACCGAGATTGGTAAAGATGTCACCATTGATGAATTACTGTCTGAGTATGACGCGGTGTTTATGGGTATGGGTACCTATACTTATATGCGTGGCGGTTATGCGGGCGAAGAGTTATCTGGCGTGTATGATGCGTTAGATTTTTTAATTGCAAACGTCAACCGCTGCCAAGGTTGGGAAACGAGCCCACAAGAGTACATCGACTTACAAGGTAAAAAAGTGGTCGTTCTTGGCGGTGGTGATACCGCGATGGACTGTAACCGTACCAGTATCCGCCAAGGTGCAACTTCTGTGACTTGTGCCTATCGCCGTGATGAAGAGAATATGCCAGGCTCACGCCGTGAAGTGCGTAACGCGCGCGAAGAAGGCGTACAGTTTTTATTTAACCGTCAGCCGATTGAAATTATCGGTTTAAACGGTAAAGTAACGGGCGTTAAAGTAGTGACCACTAAACTTGGCGAACCTGATAACCGTGGTCGCCGTAGCCCAGAGCCTATTCCCAATTCAGAAGAAATTTTGCCAGCCGATGCGGTGATTATGGCATTTGGTTTCCGTACTAGCCCTGCTGATTGGTTTACCACCCAAGGCATTGAGATGGATAATAGCGGACGGGTGATCGCGCCTGAGTTACAAACCTATAAATACCAAACTAAGAATCCAAAAATCTTCGCAGGTGGCGATATGGTACGTGGTTCAGACTTGGTGGTAACCGCGATTTGGGAAGGTCGCGAAGCCGCTAAAGGTATCCTAGATTACCTAGATGTTTAAGCATAAACCTTCTTTAGCTGAGACTTGCTGTTAATTACGCCAAAAAACCCAATATTGATTGGGTTTTTTTACAGGTAAATTTCGGTGCGTTTTTGTCCACTTTGGGCTATTATGTCGCATAAATTCATCATACTACTAGGTCAATGACATGCCATTTGCGCAGCATTTTCGTCCCGCTACTTGGGCAATATTACGATGTCAACATGCCAATCTTTATCAAATCGATGAGCAGCTGTTTCGTAGTGAGCAGCTGACGCCCGATGATATCGGTATTATCCAGCAATACGGCATCAATACGCTTATCAATTTACGATTTTTTGATCGCGATGATAACGAGGAAAATTTAGCCAATTTACCGCTGACCTTTATCAATCACCCGTTGATGACTTGGGCGATCAAGCCGCAGCAACTTGCTGAAATTTTGTATGATATTTTGTGGCACCAAGCGCGTGGCGACAAGGTGCTGGTGCATTGTTATCACGGCTCAGATCGCACGGGTATTACCGTTGCTATGTATCGCATTTTGGTACAAAACTGGACGATTGAACATGCCAAAATCGAAATGCAGGACGGCGGGTATGGCTTTCACTGGATTTGGATTAATATCAGCAATTTATTGACCGAGAAAAAAGTGCAAGAAGTACAACACGCTTTGTTAGCACTACAACGCCAAAAGCCTATTATTAGCCAACCTTAACACCCATCAAGCGACATTAACTCTGGATAGCCTGTGAATATCAAACGACTGTTAGGTGAAACCATTATCTATGGTATCGGTGCGATTTTACCCCGTGTCATTACCTTTTTACTCAATCCGTTGTATATCAATTACATCGATAAAGAAGCCTTTGCTATCTTTACCAGCCTATATGCCTGGATTGCTTTTATCAATATTGTGCTCACTTTTGGTTTTGAAACATCTTATTTTCGCTTTTCAGGAGAAGACAAAACAGGCGCCGCCGAAAAAAATGTGTTTAGCACGGCGTTTTGGTTTATTGCCATGTTGGCAGGCGGTTTTTTGGTCATGGTGTTGCTATTTAGCAATCCATTATCAATGCTGATGGATTATGGCAATCATCCTGAATTTTTGCGCTGGTTTGCTTGGATTGCGTTTTTTGATGCGATTTGTACCATTCCGTTTGCTTGGCTACGTTATCACAACCAGCCTGTGAAGTATTCGGTGGTGCGTGTGGTGTCGATTTTGATACAAACTGTGGTGGTTATTGCGCTATTTCGCTTTGTGCCCATTGAGGCTGCCAAAAGTTTCGGTTTGAGCGAGCAAGTGGCGTATCCGTTCTTTGCCAATTTAGTTGCCAGTCTCGCCACTTTTATGATGCTGTTTCCAATTATCAAAAAAGTACGCTTACATTTTGATAAAGCCTTGTTCAAACGTATGATTCGTTATTCTTATCCGGTCATGCTGGCAGGGTTGGCGTTTATGGTGAATGAAAACTTCGATAAAATCATTCAATATTATATGATTGATAAAGGCGATGCGGGGGCATACGGGGGCTGCTACAAATTGGCGGTATTAATGACTTTGTTTGTAACCGCGTATCGGATGGGGATTGAGCCGTTTTTATTCAAACAAATGCACCACGCCAATGCCAAACATACGTATGCCATGATGACGGAGTACTTTGCTTTATTTGCATCGGTAGTGGCGCTTGGGATTATTGCCAATATTTCATGGCTTAAACGGTTATTTATCACCGATCCCAGTTATTGGACAGCGATTAATATCGTACCGATTATCGTCATTGCAAACCTATGTTTTGGGATTTATTACAACCTATCAACTTGGTATAAGGTAACTGACCGTACTGGGATTGGCTCAGCCATCTCATGGCTTGGGGCGGGACTGACTATTTTGCTCCATATGCTGTTTTTAAAACAATACGGCTTTATGGTGTCGGCGTGGGTGACGCTTTTTGTTTATTTCCTCATGATGATAGTATCGTACGCGCTTGGACAGCATTTTTATCCGATACCTTACCAAACCAAAAAAATCGTTTTCTTTTTGGGCACGCTGATGCTCTTTAGCGTGATAATCGTCAGTGCTTTTCAAATGAATTTTTGGTTATCCAATACTTTATTACTGGTCTATATTGGCTTAATTGGCTATAGCGAGCGCGCGCTATTAAAACGTTTGGTAAAGGCAAAAGCATCATGATTAAGCCTTAATAAGATTTTAATGGGTCTAAGTATTTAATTTAGCCAAATTATCCTTATATCAATTACTAGTCGCAATTGATTCACCTTGCGCAAAAAAGTTTGCTATAGTAACAGCAGGAGAATCAATGAATTGCTACTTACCTGTGATAGACATGGGTAAGTCATCTCATGAGAAGGAGTTTTTCATGCAACAATCAAGTACACCGCAAGCAACTACCGAGCTTGCCAATCCTCTATTAGCGAATAATGAGCAACTGATAGCAGTGTCTGCCAAAGACATTGTCAAACAACACCTCGATAAGCTCGGTATACCCCAAGATATTGAGATTGATGATGCCGAATTTGCAGAAAAAAAACAGCGCATTGCCGATTTGTTAAAACAGCATAATGCCACGTTAATTGCTCACTATTACACCGACCCAAAAATCCAAGCAATTGCCGAAGCCACAGGCGGTATCGTGTCGGATAGTTTAGAGATGGCGCGGTTTGGGCGTGATAGTGATGCCGATGTGCTGATTGTTGCAGGCGTCAAATTCATGGGTGAGACCGCTAAAATCCTAAGCCCTGCAAAAACCGTATTAATGCCAACGCTAGAAGCCACTTGCTCACTAGATTTGGGTTGTCCGATTGAAGACTTTAGCGCGTTTTGTGATCAGCACCCTGACCGTACTGTGGTGGTGTATGCCAACACCTCAGCGGCTGTTAAAGCGCGGGCAGATTGGGTGGTGACATCGAGTATCGCGGTTGAGCTCATTGACCATCTAGACAGCCAAGGTGAAAAAATCATTTGGGCACCTGACCAGCATTTGGGACGTTATATCCAGCAAAAAGTGGGTGCAGATATGCTACTGTGGGATGGCGCTTGTATCGTGCATGAAGAGTTCCGTAGCCGTAGCCTAAAAACCATGAAAGAGATGTACCCCGATGCGGCGGTGCTAGTGCACCCAGAATCACCGATTGAGATGACCCAAATGGCAGATGCCGTCGGTAGCACCAGTCAGCTGATTAAAGCGGCGCAAACCCTGCCGCACAAGATGTTCATCGTCGCGACCGATCGCGGTATTTTTTATAAAATGCAGCAAGCGGCGCCAGATAAGGTGTTTATTGAAGCGCCGACGCGTGGGGAAGGTGCAACCTGTCGTTCATGTGCGCACTGTCCGTGGATGGCGATGAATGATTTAGACCAAATCATCCATGCACTGGAGAAGGTAGGCACGCCTGACGCCGTACCACACGAGATTTTTGTTGATGCGCAGCTAATCGAACAAGCCAAAAAACCCCTAGATCGAATGCTCACGTTTGGTGCCACGCTCAAAAGATAGGCGTTAACAACCATAACCTGTTCTTAAAATATTGAAAAAAGTCGTTGACAGCCTAACTAACTTGCTTTAATATACGCACCACTTAGCGATGATAGCCTTTAAGCTCACCATTGCTAAGGTGTTGAAGTAACAATTAAAGCCTAGTTAGGCAATCGGAGTGTAGCACAGCTTGGTAGTGCACCTGGTTTGGGACCAGGGGGTCGAAGGTTCGAATCCTTTCACTCCGACCATTCATTCTTTCAACTTACCCAAGTTGAAAAGATGAATCAAGAGCCGAGCAGGCTTTTTTTATGCGCCTGTAGCTCAGTTGGATAGAGCACCCGCCTTCTAAGTGGGTGGTCACAGGTTCGAATCCTGTCAGGCGCGCATTTTGCTAGTCTGTAAAACCTACCTTATGGCGGATGTAGCTCAGTTGGTAGAGCCCCGGGTTGTGATCTCGGTTGTCGTGGGTTCGAGTCCCATCATTCGCCCCATATTCTAAAAAAGCCCTTAATTCCTTGAATTGAGGGCTTTTTTTATGCCTTATCTAGTTATCACGTTTGCAAATTTATTATAAAAAACAATGGTCGAGCTACACTTTTTTAGGATGAATAATTATCTATTTTATATACTAGGGTCATATAGTGTACTAAAAGATAAGCTTGTGAAGGTAAATTGGCAATAGCGTAGCTTTATCTCATGAAAAACCTAAAATAAAATGGCATGAGCGCATAAATATGATACGAAGTACAACAATGTTTTATCAACTTGCTATGACTAGTGTTGCGATAAGTGGCTGCATAGTTGTCAATACAGCCCAAGCGGCTACTAGGTTGCCAAAATCCCCTTGGCAATCGCATGCATCACTCAAAAGTAGCCAAGTTAGCCCAATTTACCACCAGCAATGGCGACAATCTGATTATAAATATTGCCCAATTTTAGCCATTGCTAATCATTCATCAGTGAATGTTAAAACTGCACAATCACGCGCTGCCAATTTTTCAGGTGGCTTTGCGGTGGCGTATGATTTGAAGAACTATAAAGGCAAGCCTTTACGCAGTGCTTATGGCGTAGCCAATGCCGGTACGACGTCTAAGCGTGACTTGTATGAGGGCTGGGCCTATCGTAAAAACTATGCCGATGGCAGTTATGTGACGCTTGGGCGAGAAGGAAATAACCCAAAGGGTAAAATGCTGGCTTACCTAGTGCTGAACAATGGCTGTTTTTATAACATCTGGAGTGAGTTAAGTAGTGAGCATCTGCAAAAAATGATTGGTCAATTACGCTATGTCAATTGATGAATCAAAATATAGCTAAAAAAATAGCTATGAAAAAGTAGCCATAAAAAAAGCAACGTTGCCGCGTTGCTTTTTTTGAATTTGTTTTTTTTAAAGTGACTTGTTTCAAATTTTCTTGTTTCAAAAAATTCATGCAAAGAAATTTTCCAGCACCTTACGCTGACTGCTTTGCCAGTGTGACCAGTCTTTGGCTGAGTCAGCCAGTGAGCCCCGCCAGCCTTTGATATTGCCTTTCATGCTAGATAACCGATGTTGGCTGGTGGTATTGAGCAGTGTCGGCTGTTTTTGTAAACGCTCAAGCGCAACCAAGGCAGCAGGGCGGTCATTACACAATAATCCCATATCGCAACCTGCTGTTAAAGCAGCCGCAATACGGTCACCTGCGTCACCTGCAACATGTGCCGCTTTCATCGACAGGTCATCGGAAAACAATACCCCATTAAACCCTAATTTGCCACGGATAATCTGTTGTAGCCAAATCGATGAAAACCCTGCAGGTTTGTTATCAACTGTGCTAAATACCACATGAGCGGGCATGAGCGCATCTAGTAGCGGCTTGTTGCGAATAAATGGCTGCATATCGTATTGGCGAATCTCATCATAACTGCGCTCATCGGTGGCATCATCCACATGAGAATCCGGTGCAACTGAGCCGTGACCAGGAAAATGCTTGCCCGTGGTTGCCATTCCTGCAAGCTTCATGCCGCGCATGAATTCAGCAGATAAGGCGGTGATTGCAATCGGATGGGCGTGAAACGCACGATCACCAATCACGCGGCTCACCCCATTGATATCAAGTACAGGTGCAAAACTAAAATCAATCCCAACCGCTAGGACTTCGCTTGCCATCAAATAGCCTGCGCAATAAGCAAGATCAAGCGCAGTGATAGGGTCATGCTCAAACCTTTCGCCGAGTTTACCCATCGCAGGTAGCGGTGAAAAACCTGCGCGTAAGCGAGCGACCCGTCCACCTTCTTGGTCAACCGCAATTAAAATATTGGGTTTGATGGCACGCATACTATCAGTCAGTTCGCGCACTTGTTCAGGGCTTTCTACATTGCGCCCAAACAAAATCACCCCGCCAACTTCCGGTTGGCGTAGCAGTGCTTCATCTGCTAGGCTAAGCGCTGTGCCTTCAATATCGAGCATGAGTTGACCGACTGCTTGCATGCGGTAATCCTTCTGGGTATTGCTTGCCGCCAACTGTTGGATATAGTTTGAGGCAGAAAAATTTTGAAAAACATAGCATACGCTTTTTTTGATAAAAATGCGACTAGCTTACTGGCGATTATTATTAGCGATTATTACTGACGGTTAAGCCGTGACGGTGGCGGCAACAAACTGATATCACTCACCCGACAAGGATTGATATCAATCCCGCCACGGCGTGTGTACCATGCACGTACCATGAGCTTTTTTGGCGCAAAAACTTGGGTTAAATCACTAAAAATTTGCTCCACGCATTGTTCATGAAAGCCATTATGCTGACGAAAGCTCAAAATATACTCAAGCAGTCCTGCTCGGTCAATCGGTTGGCTATCTATCTGAATCTCCAGTGTTCCCCAATCTGGCTGATTGGTGACAGGGCAATTTGAGCGCAGCAGATGTGAATGCAAGATTTGTAACTGGCTATCAGAGGCGCCTTGATGGGCAACGGTCAAGCTTGAAGGATCGACATCACTGACAATGGCGATTTTTTTATCGCTACTATCTAAAGCGTTATCAATGCAATCACCCTGTGGCGCGCTGATGGGTAGGCTATTTGCAATGTTTACCTCAAAAATCTCAAGCGTCACATCGGTTTTTAGACAAGCCGATAAATCTTTTTCTACGGTTGCTTTAACAGCTTGCTGGTTGTCAAATTCAGTGAAATTTAGGCTATTAAAATAAAGTTTGAGCGATTTTGATTCGACAATGTAGTCTGATGTGGCAGGGATGGCAAGGCGAGCCATTGCCACCTGTGATATGCCGTGTAAGTTAAGCCAAGACATTTCAAAAACCTGCCACCAGTCCATGCCAATACTTAAGGCGTCAGCAGGCAGCGCCAGCTTTGCCCGTCCTAATGCGCGGGGAATGGGGTAGAGCATATCGGGGGCGTAGGTTTTTGGATAGCTGGTGGATTGACCCAAAATACCGTGAGTTTCAAGTGGTTTCATATTTTTTTAATTTAACTAAGTTATAAACGAACGCGTGAGCCATCTTTGAGTAAATAGTAGGCAATGCCATAAAATATCGCGGTAAAAATCCCAATCGCCACCAAAGATGACCATACATTGACATCTGAATGACCCAAAATACCATAGCGAAAAGCATTGACCATATAAACAATGGGGTTTAGTAGCGATATGTTTTGCCAAAATCCCGATAAATCTTTAAGTGAATAAAACACACCGCCTAGATACGTCAAGGGTGTCAACACAAAACTGGGTACGATGGAAATATCATCAAACGAGCGCGCAAATACCGCATTAATCATACCGCCCAGCGAAAACAATGCTGAGGTCATCACCACGGTAAAAATCGTGACAAATGGGTGCACCAGTGATAACTGAGTAAAAAACAACGCGAGCACCGTCACAATCGCGCCAATGGTCAACCCCCGAAACAAACCGCCCGCGATAAAACCTAGTAAAATGGTATGTTTAGAAATCGGACTGACCAGCATCTCTTCGATATTACCATGAAACTTGGTGGCAAAAAAACTCGATACCACATTGGAGTAGCTATTGGTAATCACCGACATCATAATCAAGCCAGGCACGATAAACTGTATGTAGGAGACACCGCCCATATCGCCAACGCGCGCGCCAATCATTTTACCAAAGATGATAAAATACAAACTCATGGTGATGGCAGGGGGCAACAGTGTTTGCGGCCAAATGCGAAGAATGCGGCGGATTTCCTTGACTAACAAGGTGTTAAATGCAACCAACTGGTGCTGAAAATCCATGTTAATTCTCCAATTTTTCAGTCAAATTATTTTCAACAATCCTCAAAAACAACTCTTCAAGGCGATTGGTTTTGTTACGCATACTCGCTACCTGAATATTTTGAGCAGTTAACTGGGCAAAAACATCATTTAAACTGTTGCCTTTTTTGAGTGTGACTTCAAGGGTCAACGGGTCTGGCTGCTTGGTTTTTACCACATTGGTTAAAGTAATGGGTGCGGGATAAGGTTGCGCCAAGTCAAACACAAAGCTTTCCATATCAAGGCTGGTAAGCAAACTTTTCATATCGGTATTGATACGAATTTCACCCTGGTCAAGGATAGCAATGTTTTTACACAGTTGCTCAGCTTCTTCTAAGTAATGGGTAGTTAAAATAATCGTCGTACCTTCTTCCGTGTTAATTTGCTGCATAAAATCCCACATCGAGCGGCGCAGTTCAATATCCACCCCTGCAGTCGGCTCATCCAAAATCAGCAGTTTGGGACGGTGCATTAAAGCACGCGCAATCATCAAACGGCGTTTCATACCGCCAGAGAGCATACGCGCTTTGTCATCGCGTTTTTCCCAAAGCCCCAATGCTTTAAGGAGTTTTTCGGCACGCGGGCGAGATTGCTTGGGAGGTATGCCAAAATAGCCCGCTTGGGTAATCAAAATATCTTCGATTTTTTCAAACTGCATAAAGTTAAATTCTTGCGGCACCACGCCTAAGAACTGCTTGGCTTTGGCAGGCTGTTTAAGCAAATCTACCCCAAAAATTTCTACCGAGCCTGAGGTGGGTTTAAATAGCGAGCTGATAATACCAATGGTGGTGGATTTACCCGCACCATTGGGACCAAGGAGGGCAAAAAATCCACCTTGGGGTACAGTCAAATCAATGCCTTTGAGTGCGGCAAAACCATTTGGGTAGGTTTTGGTGAGCTGGGTGATTTTTAGAGCAGGGATGGTAGTGTCAAAGTTTGCCATAGCAATGCAGGTTCTGGTTAAAGGTGAGACCTTAATGGGGATGGGTTGGACAGTTTAAAGATTTGAGTGAACTAAGTTTATATTGGTTAAGTTAAATTATATCAATGATACAATTAAAAAAGCCTATCAGTTGATAGGCTTTATCTGGGCTAAAAATGACTATTTGGCTTGAGACACCATATAATCAACCGCGTTGGTCACTTCCACATCTAGCAAATCAGCGTTACCACCTTTGGCTGGCATGGCGTTAAAGCCTTGTAGCGCGTGTTGGTGAAGGGTAGCGGTACCTTTAGCGATACGGGGACCCCAAGCGCCTTTATCACCAAATTTTGGTGCACCTAACAGACCTGCTGCGTGACAAGTATGGCAAACACCTTCATAAATTACTTTGCCTTCACGTGGTTTATTTGGATCAGCGGCGCCCAATGCAGCGGCAATAGTGATATCACACTCTTTACCTTCAAAACAAACTTTACCTTGGGGGGCAATACGTGCGATTAGATTTGGGTATAATGCAACCAATTTTGCAACTTGAGGTGGATCTTCAGGTGCTTTTTCTGCTGCCTTTTTTGCGGGAGCGGCAGAGGATGCAGGTGCTGAAGCAGTTGCAGTACTTGAGGCAGTCGCGGTACTTGAAGCGCTAGCGGTAGCTGATGCCGCTGCGGGGGCACTGGCTTTATCCTCAGCTTGGCTGACAGCGATACCAGCAAGACTTAGCATAGTAACCGCTGATAACATCACTACTTTTTTCATTCGTCACGTTCTCTCAAACAGGTGAATTAAATTATCGTAATACTTTTAAAGCGGATAATATGAGCCATTAGATTGCTCGATTGTATCCGTTGATGCAATATTGATGCGATAAATGTTACACAGATTTATTTTCCATACTATTATAAGGGAAAATTATCTGAAAAAGCTATGCTTATTTGATATGTGCTATCAACTTTGCCAAGCAGTTTTTGGCAGTAATTTTGATGATTTGCTTATTGCACGAAAAGTTTGCTAAAATAGCCCACTGCTTTTTTTCAATGCCAATAAGCGTTCGTAGCTCAACTGGATAGAGTACAGGTCTCCGAAGCCTGTGGCGTGGGTTCGAGTCCCGCCGAGCGCACCATTTTATTGATTTTATCCTTAATATAAAACATTAATTCTATTGATAAATTCACTATCATCTGCCCTTTAGTTTACTTCATTATCATTGATTGTTTTATCCTTGATAAAAAGTTTGTTTAATCTATTAATTGACCAACAATTAGATTGAATGATAAAACGGTTTATCCCCATTAATAGTGGCACGGTGCATGACACGATGTACGGTATCGCCATAATCATGGGTCGCATAGTGCTGCGTGGCGCGATTATCCCAAAACGCAATGTCATCATTTTGCCAGTGCCATCTTACCGTAAACTCAGGTTTGCTAATATGTTGGAATAAAAAATTGAGTACCGCTTTACTTTCTGAGTCGGACAATTCATTTATCTTTGTGGTAAAGCCTTCATTCACAAAAATCAATTTTTTACCAGTGACAGGGTGAGTGCGAATGACAGGATGCACCACAGGCGGATTGTCAACTTGCGCTTGTTGCCACTGGGCAAAGCCCTCGGGGGTATTGCCAAATCGCTCTTGCGGGAAGGATTGAATAATATTGTGCGTTGCCGTCAACCCTGCCAAAAAAGCGCGAAACGCAGGCGATAAATTATCATACGCCGCATAGCTGCTTGACCACAGCGTATCACCACCAAAGCTTGGGACTTGTTTGGCTGCCAAAATACTGCCAAGCGGTGGCGTTTCGCTAAAAGTCACATCGGTATGCCAAATGGCATTGTCTCGCAAATCGGTTTTATGATTATCAAGCAGTACAATCTCTGGCTGGTTATCGGCTTGGGGAAAAATCGGGTGAATATGCAGTGAGCCAAATTGACGCGCAAAATCCGCTTGTTGTTTTGGGGTAATTGCCTGTTTACGAAAGAATAAGACTTGATGCGTCAATAATGCTTGCTCAATTTCGTGTTGCTGAGTGTCTACCAAAGGTTGGCTAAAGTCGACACCTGTCACCACCGCGCCAATATTTGGGGTAATTTTTTCGATTGTTAACGTGGTCATGATGATCTCCAAATTGTTCAGTTATCAGTTGTTACAGCTGTTTTAATATTTGCCGTACCAAGGGGCAAGGTTGGCTTGTAATTTTCTTAATAAAATTTCTAAAATAAACGCAATCACCGCAATAATTATAATCCCTAGAATGACAATATCCGTCGATAGAAACTGCGCGGCTGACTGAATCATAAAGCCCAACCCTTTAGTTGCGGCCACCAATTCAGCTGCCACCAAAGTGGACCAACCCACACCTAGACCAATACGAATCCCTGTGAGGATATGCGGTAAAGCCGATGGCAATGTCACATGCCAAAGTAATTGCGATGGGGTCGCACCGAGCGATAGCGCGGCAAATTGGCGGCTTTTATTAACCGTTAAAATACCCTGCAACGTTGAGATAATAATCGGCGCTAAAATCGATAAAAAGATAAGCGTGATTTTGGTCAGCTCACCAATCCCTAACCAAATCACCAATAATGGCAAATAGGCGAGCGGGGGAATCGGGCGATAAAACTCGAGTAACGGGTCAAAAATAGCCTGAACTGTGCGATTGGTTCCCATCCAAATTGCGATAGGCACACCCACAACCACTGCCAAAACCAAGGCAATAAATACCCGCCCTAGGCTGGCAAAGGTATGCTGTATCAAGGTTGCCGACATATAGCCTTCCGTGGAGACTTTGACAAACTGTTGCCACACACTGGTAGGGTTTGGTAAAAATAAACTTGGCACCAGCCCTGTCGCAGTCACCGCCCACCAAATTGCTAACGCAGTAACCACACTGATAAAGCCCCAGACCACCCCATGATGTTGGGACACAAAAGATGAGGCACGGGTGGGGGGTGTTGTCATGGTAGTCTCAATAACGGCTGCAGTTGGCACTGACTGATGGTCGATTGGCTTATCAGCGGCGCGTGTTGCGGTATCAATCTTAGAAATTGTTTGGCTCGTCATGACCTAATTCCTGTTAAATTATTATGATGAATTGGCGCAGTTTTAGCAGCTGTCAAATACGACCCGCCACAATTTGCTGAAATAACTGTTCTCGCCATTCAATAAACTTACGGTCAGATTTTATGGCGCGGGTGCTTTGTCCTTGAGCAAAGCGTTGGCTAAAAGTGGGTTGGTAATGGTGCAGAATTTTTCCTTGACCCATCACCACCAAGTCGGTTGCCAAAAATAACGCTTCTTCAATATCATGCGAAATCAACAATATTTGTCGTTTGCTTTGCTGCCAAATATTGAGCAGTAGTTCTTGCATGGATTCGCGCATAAAAGCATCAAGAGCAGCAAACGGCTCATCTAGTAATAACATTTTGGCTTTTGATGCTAGTACGCGAGCGATGCCCACACGTTGTTGCATGCCGCCTGATAATTCCCAAATCGATTTGTCCGCAGCATGTTCTAGTCCTACCCACTGCAAAATTTGCTCGGTTTGTTTGGCTTGGGTTTTGGCATCGACCCCTGCTAATTTGCCAGCAAAACTGACGTTGTCAGCGACATTGAGCCAAGGGAATAACGCATGGTTTTGAAATACCACCGCTCTATCCACACTGGGTTTGGTGATGGCTTGACCATCTAGGCTTAACGCGCCTTGGGTCACAGGAATAAAGCCTGCAATGCTGTTGAGCAAAGTGCTTTTACCGCAGCCTGATGCCCCAAGCACCACACAAAAACTTTGCGCTGCCAATGATAAATTCACCTTATCGAGTGCCAAGGTGGGGTGGCTATTGGACTGGGTAGTTGGATACTGTACGCTTAAATTTTCAATCACTAATCCGCTCATGCTATCTCATTCCTTGTTAAGCCTTGCTACTACTTGCTATCCAAATATTGGTTGGTGACAAAATCTGAATAATCAGCTAATACAGTATCCACCTTACCTTGTGATTTAAGAAATTCAGCCGTTTTGCGGATGTTGTCAGCAAAGGGTTTTTGTAGCAAAGTCTGCTGTTCACTGACCGGTAGATAACGATTGCCTGCCAGTAGGTTGCTGATATCGCTCGGTGTTGAACCGGTAATTTGCGCAATTTTTTGCACGTTACTAGCATTGCCAATAAAGGCTTTAGGGTCTTGGCTATATTTGCCGGTGGCATCGGTGCTGATTTTGACGAACTGTTTTAAGAAGTCAGGATTTTTTTGGGCAAAATCTTTACGCGCCACCCATAAGTCATAGGTCGGACTACCCCAGCTAGCCACTTCTTTTGAAGTCGTCAAAACATGCCCAGTGGCTTTGACTTTACTTAAAACCGGCTCCCAAACATAGGTGGCATCAATATCTCCTCGCTCCCAAGCTGCATTGATTTCCGGTGGACGAAGATTAATAATGGTGACTTTGTTTGGGTCAATGTTCCAATGCTTCAGCGCGGCAAGTAAACTGTAATGGGTGGTAGAAACATAGGGTACGGCAATTTTTTTACCGATTAAATCTTGCGGTGTTTTGATATTACTAGCATTTCTGACGACCAAGCTTTCCGCTTCACCGATTTCACTGGTCACCAAAAAAACTTGAAGCGGTACGCCTTTGGTGGCAGCGGCTGCCAATGGACTTGAGCCGATATTGCCAATATCAATGCTGCCGGCACTAATGGCAGCAACGACGTCTGCACCGGTATCAAATTTTCGCCAGTTGATATCACGCTGCGTGGTTTGCTCATAGGTTTTATCGGCTTGAGCAAGTTTGGCTGGGTCAACCCCGGTTTGATAAGCAATGGTAACGGCTTGCTTGCTATCTGCGGTTGATGTGTTGCCGGTTGAAGATGCGCTGGTGGGCGTTGCTTGATTTTGTGACTGAGCTTGTGACTGCGAATTTGATTGAGAATAAACATAGCCCGCGCCAATCGCCGCAATCCCTGCGGTCAACCCTGCCGCGAATAATTTATTTTGCTTAGTCATTTTTACCCCTTAATTCGTCATAGATATGCTGTATGTGAATTATTATGTAAAAACCTGTATATTCTGTAAAATAATATTAACAATATTGTATTTTCTAAAATGGAATATTACTGTTCGTTTGCCAATCGCCCTATAACTAAGCTAACCAGAAATAAGCTGACTATTCGTATGTAAAATTCGCTACAATATTGCCTTTGATAGTTAATACAATAAAAATCAGGCAATACCATGACAACCAACCTCTCTCAACTGTCACCCACTGCTGTTTGGCAATGGTTTGATCAAATTTGTGCTATTCCACATCCTACTTTTCATGAACACGCATTGGGTGACTTTATTGTTCAAGCAGTCCAAACCCGCGGACAGCCATACGGGTTAACGGTCAAAAAAGATGAAAAAGGCAATATTTTTATCTATAAGCCAGCAAGCTTACAGCTTGATAGCAATATGGCAAACCATCCTGCGGTGGCTATCCAAGCGCATTTTGACATGGTGGCACAAAAAGGGGAAACCACCAACCATGATTTTATCACCGACCCTATCAAACCTGTCATTAAAGACGATTGGGTCTGGGCAAGCGATACGACGCTTGGGGCAGATAATGGTATTGGGCTTGCTATGGCATTGGCGGTAGCGTTTAGTGATGATATTGTCCATCCACCACTTGAGTTGATTTTGACTTGTGAAGAAGAAATCGGCATGGGCGGCGTCCAAGCCATTCACCCTGAGTGGCTGACCGCACCTGCGATGATTAACCTTGACTCGGAAGATGAAGGCGAACTGTTTATTGGCTGTGCTGGCGGGCGTGATGCAACATTTCAGTTAACTTCCTCGCTCATTACCGTAACCGAGGGTGTCACGCCGATGGTGATTAAGGTAAGCGGTTTACAAGGTGGGCACTCTGGCATTGATATTCATAAAGGCTTAGCCAATGCTAACTTGTTACTGGCGCGCGTGCTGGCAAGCCTGTTTGGCTCATCGCCTTTTTATCTGCAACACTGGGCAGGTGGGGTACTGCGAAATGTGATTACGCGTGAAGCCTCTGCGGCGGTGTTGGGTGATTTTGACCGTATCAGCCAGTTGCTTCCCACTATCTTGCAAACGCTACAAGCTGAATATAAAATCACGGAACCTAATCTCACCGTCACTGTTGAAAAACTAGTAGCCACGGACGCGTTGTCACCGGCATCTACCGACCTTTCCGCTCTTAGTATAGCCGACAGTCAGCGTGTGCTTAACTTGCTGCGTAGCCTACCCAATGGCGTAATACGGATGAGCGATAGTTTTGCCGGCGTGGTAGATACATCAATTAGCACGGGTGTGGTAAAGCTTGGCCAAACTCATGACAATAATCAAACCGCCACCCTTGAGATACGTTGTCTGATGCGATCTTTGGGTGAAACCCCAAAAGATGATATCGCCCAGCGGCTACAAGCTTTAGCAGATTTGTCAGGGGCAGCGCTAGAGCTAAGCGATGATTATCCAGGCTGGCAACCTGACCCAGATTCTAAGCTATTGGCAGTGGCAAAATCTGTGATGGCGAGTCATTTTGCAGGCGAGCCAAAGCTGCAGGTGATTCATGCCGGTCTTGAATGCGGCATATTTAAAGGTAAAGCGCCAAACATGGACATGATTTCTTTTGGTCCAAATATCCGTGCGGCACACTCACCCAAAGAGCGCGTAGAAATCGCCAGCGTGGCAAAAACTTGGCAGGTATTATTAGACTTATTAAAAGTCTTGTAATGGCTAAAATACGCTCTACAAGCGAAACCCTAGCATGACGGCTAGATTGAGCGCTGATTGTTTCATCGCCTTGTCGGTGTAGCTTAAGATTGCTTATGCAGCTACCCCAGTTGTGAAAAAATGTCGTCGCTAAGGTTTTGAATTTAAGGTTTTAAACCTATGGTGTTGAGCCTATTTTTTTACACTGCGATGCGAAAAACCCTTGAAAACATTGATTTTCAAGGGTTTAGTTTATAGGGGTATTAGATTTTAATGCTTGTTATGCCGATGTTTTGGCACTGCTCAACACGCGTCTGGCTAGTATCACGATAGCCAATACAAATGCCAATAACCCTAGCCATTGGGCAATGTTATCCCAATTGGCAAGTTTAAGCGCCAACGGTGCATCTGAGCCGCCCGTCGTGACTGACGCGGCAATAATAAACGCCATAATAACGCCAATCAAGCTTTCGCCCACAATTAATCCTGCAGCAAATAACGTGCCTTTGCGCTCTGCAAGCTTCAAGTTGCGCTCACGTTGCGCCGCCGCACTGTTTTTGGTGATACGGTTTTTAATCCACCATGCCAACACCGAGCCTATAAAAATCGGCATATTAATGGTAGGTGGTAAATAAATACCCATACCCACTGCCAATACTGGCAAGCTGTATTTACCCGCTGAAGTTTTGCGTAATAAAGTATCAGCGACAATCAGTACCGCACCAATCAGCACACCGATAAGGATAAAGTCCCAGTTCAAATTATGCGCAAAAATCCCTTTGGCAATCGTGGTCATCAAGGTTGCTTGCGGTGCGCCCAAGGCTTGCGAGGCATCCATATCAGGGCGAGGCAATGCCCCAGTAAAGCCATAAGCTTTGTAGAGTAGTTCTAAAATAGGGGAGATTACCAATGCACCTACCACGACACCAATCATTAAGGCAATTTGCTGACGCCAAGGTGTGGCTTTTACCAAGTAACCCGTTTTTAAGTCTTGCAAATTGTCATTTGAAATCGTCGCCACACATAATACCGCCGAACCACAGAATAGCGCCAACGCGGTGACAAATTTGCCATCGCCCGTGGTTAACAATTGCGGATAGGCATTGCCAACCAGCAATAAAATGAGCGAAATCACCACAATCGAGATAA
The DNA here is from genome assembly GCA_902506225.1 of Enhydrobacter sp. 8BJ. Taxonomy (GTDB): domain Bacteria; phylum Pseudomonadota; class Gammaproteobacteria; order Pseudomonadales; family Moraxellaceae; genus Faucicola. The sequence continues at coordinate 966,083 of LR733345.1, forward strand.
TACCAATACCTGAAATTGGGCTAGACGACGATCCAACCAAACCCGCCATATAACCACACGCTGCCGCTACCAAGAAACCAATGATAAAGGTGACCGCGGTACAAACCAACACCAGCAACCATGCCAAACCCGCTGGCAAGCTTGCATCCGCCACAAACTGATAGAAACTAACCGCCAATAACAACGTCATTAGCACCGTCCAGCCGATCATAACCTTGGGCGATAAATCCTGCTCCATACGACTGAGGTTTGATGAATTGCCACCTTTGAGCGCCTGCATGGAAATTTTTAATCCCTCAATCATTGGCTTCATGAGCGTCAGTAGCGTCCAAATTGCGGCAACACCAATGGTACCTGCCCCAATAAAACGGACATTTTCCTTCCAGATTTTCATGGCAAATGCCGACATTTCTATGTCGCTGGGCTGAGGCGTCATGCTCGTCAATATCGGCACCGCTGCACCCCAAGCAATAAAGATACCCAGCAAAATAGCAATACCGCCTGCTACGCCAACCAGATAGCCTGCGCCAAGTAGCGCCAAGGAAAACCCCATGGGTAATTGGGTAATCGCCGACCCTGCTTTAAACCAGTAGCCTGCCGAATCTGCCAATACCCTAAGTCCACCGGTCAAAAACGCTACAATGCCTGATAGCGCGCCACCAATCACAATGTCCTTGGCACCTGTTGAGGCATCTGAATGAGCGGGGGTATCTGCGGTGTCCTGTTCGCCTGCCCGCAAAATTTCAGCAGCGGCAACGCCTTCAGGGTACGGCAAATCACTGTTTACCACCATCGCATAGCGAAGTGGAATAGTAAAAATCACCCCCAAGATACCGCCAGCGATACATAAAATAGTGGTTTGCCAAAATGGAAACCCTGTCCAGTAACCGAGCATTAATAACGCTGGCAACACAAAGATAATGGACGATAAAGTACCTGCCGCCGAAGCTTGGGTTTGTACAATATTATTCTCAAGAATATTGCTATCTTTGGCAAATTTTAAAACCGCCATTGATATCACCGCTGCCGGAATGGACGAGGCAAACGTTAAACCGACTTTAAGTCCAAGATATACATTGGACGCGGTAAAGATGACAGTGATTAATGCCCCAAGAATAATGCCCCTTAGCGTCAATTCTTTGTGATTGGCATACATATCACCGATAGGCTGAACTTGCATGGGCAAATCTCCATGTAAAAGCAAAAGTTGATGGTGAGTAAAAAAAATCTTATGGATTATACTGCGTTTTATGGCTAAAACAATAACTTTTATCTAGCACCCTCACCCTCGAAACATCGAAACCCTACGGGTCTGAATATGGCTATCATTGTGCAGCAAACGTTGTTTGGCAAAGCACGCCAATAATAGTTGCGCCTCATGCATATAGATATAAGATATCTATGTGATTAGTAAAATAATAAGTCTTACCTACTAAGCAAAGAAAAATTAAGTAAAGTAAAGACAAGTAGTCAAGCATATCCTGCAGTGGCAGCCAGGGTTTATTTAGCAAGATAGATTAAAATTTTGCATCATCTGCTATATAATTCTTGCTACACACTCAGCATGTTATATCTCAATGACAATCGATTACAGTTGTATGAAGATTTGCTAATGGAAATTGAATGATTTTAAACCCCAGTAACACCCCGTTTTCAATTTGGTTGGCAGAAGGGCAGTCAAGCCAGCGTGAGATGCTACGTGCCATGCAAGCCATGAAATGCCAATATAACTTACCGATGACCATCGTGGCATCCCATCGACAACCACGACCAGAAATCTTAAACTGTGCCGATATAGCGTACCAAGAGCCATCCGAGCCAAGTGAGCGGGTTGGGTTTGTACTTGAACAGGCCAAAAAGCACAATAGTAAAGTGGTGCTCACAGGGCGCAATAGCCAAGATTACGAAGCCAGACGTCAAGACTTCAAAGCAGCCGGTATTCGGTTATTGACAGGCGCAACTGACACAGCCACGCTTGAATTAATGGACGATAAAGCCGCTTTTACAGCTTTTTGCCAGCAACATGACATCCCTGTGGCAAGTGGCTGGCAGTTTGCTAATGCAGATGAGTTAATGGCACTGCTAGCCTTGCATGGTGGGCAGCCGTTATGTGTAAAACCCGTTAAAGGCATATTTGCGCAAGGGTTTTGGCGACTCGATACCGCAGCGGTTGAGGCGTGGGATAGTTTTGAGCATTTATATTTCACCGATGCTAAAAAAATTCATCTTGCACAATTTTTACACGCCTATAACCATAGCCAAATGGTAACTGACAAACCCATTGCCATGCTGCTGATGCCATATCTAGCAGGCAAAGAATATTCGATTGATGTGGTATGTGAGACAGGGGAAGTGTTAGCCGCAGTGACGCGCTATAAAGAAGGCAGTGAGCAGCATGTGGGCTATGACGAGGCAGTGATGGCACTTGTCAAGCGTCTGGTGGCAGCCCTAAAAGCCGATGGTATTGTGAGCATCCAAACCAAAGCTGATGAAAATGGGACGCACAAGGTACTGGAAATTAATAGCCGCGCGTCAGGTGGGATTGGTTATACCGATCACGCCTTTGACAACGGCACGATGAATTTAACCCAATTAGCTTTTGGCTATTGGTCAGGCTGTATTGCCAAACCGCAGTTGGCAGCGGTACGTGATACCATCACCCCTTGCATCGTGCGTCCGCTGATGACCAGTGTCAAAATCGGTTAACGCAAAAATAATAGGATAATAGACGCCATGACCGAGCAAAAAACCATTTCGCTATCGCGTGGCGAGCTTACTTTACGCTATCAAACCACTGCGGATTATCAGCTTGATGATTTGTTGGGGTTTGCTGAGCGTATCAATCCCAAGCGCGCGTTTTTGTTTGTATCCAAAGTATTGGGGCGACATATTCCGGTATCCCCCGATAAGATGCGACAAGCCTTCACCCAGTTGGCAACTCTCATACCCGATGATTTGCCCGAGCCGATTGTGGTGATTGGCATGGCGGAGACCGCAGTCGGACTGTCGGCAGGGGTGCATCAAGTGCTGCAGGCACGTTATCCGCAGGCTATTTTGCTCAACTCGACGCGGCATGCACAGGCAGCAGAGCTTTTCACCACGTTTAGCGAAGATCATAGTCATGCCAGCGTGCATTTGATTTACCAAAGTGATGACAGCGCGCTACAAACGCACGTTGAAAACGCCAAAACCTTGATTATGGTCGATGACGAAGCCTCCACAGGTAATACCTGCCAAAATGTGGTCAACGCCTTGCGTCAAGCAGGAATGAGTAAGCTTGAGCAAGTGCATTTGGCGACGTTGGTTGATTGGTCGCTGGGCAAAAAACTGGGCAAAAAACTGGGCAAGAAACTGGGCAAAACGGATAATAATATTTTTAATGACATCGCCTTTTTTCGCCATCATCTGCTGGCAGGAGATTGGACGTGGACAGATAGGATAAATGCGCCGGCGGTTACCATGCCAAATGTGTCAACCACAGAGGCAGGCAGTCAGCCACTGCTGCCTACCGGCAATTGGGGGAGACAACCGACACGCGATAGTACATCGGGATTGGATTTTTTGCTGCAAGGTTTGCATCATACGCTTCGCCAAAGACAATTGACCCTAGCGTCATTTGCTTATCAAAAAATCTTGGTACTGGGCAGTAATGAGTTTGTTTGGTTGCCGTTGCTGCTTGCCGAACGCTTGGCGCAGTATCAAGCGGATGTCAAATTTTCTGCCTTGACGCGCTCACCCATCGCCATCCATGCTGATAGCGCCGTGACTAGCGTTATCAAGTTCTTTGATCATTATGGCTTGGGCATGACCAATTTTGTTTACAACGTGACGCCTGATGCGTGGGATTGGGTGCTGTTGTGCGTGGAAACCCCCCAAGATAGCGTGGATGAGATTTGGCAGGGCTTTGATAATGTTATGGTAATTTCACCGAGACCCGAAATCTGACATTCTAAAACTGACAACCGAAGTCCTATATCTGAAGTCCGACAACCAAAACCCAATCAGACACAAAATCGATAAAAATTAAGTTTGATAAAAGTGAGTGTGAATGACCGATTTTTTTAAACCCGAAGCCCGTTTTTTTGAATCAAAAGTCGCGCTAGTCAAACCTTATGCTTTGATGGATTTGGATGATACCTTGTTTCAAACCCAGCGAAAAATTGCAGCTTGGCAATTGCCAATGGATGGGTTAGTGGCGGCGACCGTCGATAAGCAGAATGCGCCATTGAGCTTTTTGACCCCAAAGCAGCGCCATTTTTTTAATTGGTTATCCCAATCAACGGAGCTCATCCCCGTCACCGCCAGAGATACCACTGAGATTATGCGCGTCAAACTGCCGTTTGATAGTTGGCAAGTTTTGACCCACGGTGCAGTGATTGTAGCGCCATCGGGGCAGCCTTGTGCGCATTGGCAGCGGCTAATGGCAGGGCAATTGGTGGCGCTACAACCCAAACTGACCCAGCTTATGGCGCGATTGGCAGGGTTTGAAGCACTACGCACAACCCCACATTATGAACATTTTATAGTAGACAATAACGCGACGGATTTGATGGTATATGTCGCCATCAAACATCAGCATAAAGACCACGATGCTTTGCTCCAGTTTGCGGTACAGCTGCCGAGTGTGCTAAATGAGGCGGCTGATTTGGGCGATGAGTTTTATATCCATGTCAATGCCAATAACTTGGCACTGTTGCCGCACGTCGTCAACAAGCATCACGCGATGCGTTTTTTGCTCGATTATCATTTGGATAAAAACCGCCCTTGTTTTGGTTTTGGTGATAGCTTGGCGGATTTGCCGTTTTTACAATTATTGGACTGGTATGGCACGCCCAATCGAGGACAACTGCATGATGCTATCAGTCAAGGGTGCTTATAATCATGACAATTCAGGCTAATTTTTCTGGTAGTTATTTACCTTCTGAGGTTACCTTGCTGCTCGATATCGTCAGTGCTGATAGCGTCAATGATATCAGCCCAACCCAAAAAGAAGCGTTAATTCAATCAGGTCAGCGCCATTATTCAGATATGCTGACGCTTGAAAAACCGCCCAGCGCCACACATGAAGCCTTGTACAATCAAGCATTGGCGGCAGGCAAACAGCGCATGGCAAATGATGTCACAAGCCTTGCCTTTAGCTTACATCAGCTATTTCATGCTTGTGTGAGTGCCTCGCAGCCGCTGATATTGGTCAGTCTCGTGCGGGCAGGATTGCCGATTGGGGTCTTGCTACAAAAAGCGCTTAGTGATGCCTCTGCCAGCTATGCGTTAGCCAGTCAGCATTACGGGGTGAGTATCATCCGTGACCGCGGGCTTGACCCGGTTGCCTTGCAATATATTTTGCAGCAGCATCCCCATAGCCCAATTGTGTTTGTCGATGGTTGGACGGGTAAAGGGGCTATCTATGGTGAATTGCAACGAAGTTTAGCCCAAATCACTGATAAGCGGCAACAAGCGCAACTGTTTCACCAAGGTGACAGGGTGATTCCCCTGGTGACGTTGGCAGATCCTGCCGGGGTGGCTTGGCTATCGGCAAGTGATGATGATTGGCTGATGCCCGCAAGTTTGCTCAATAGCACTGTCTCTGGGCTGATATCGCGTACCCTGTATCGTCAGCCGAGTGATGGACTGCACCAAGCAGTGTATTATGACCAGTTACAGCCTTGGGATCGCAGTGGCGAGTTTATCCAAACCATTGATGCGCTGCGGCAGCAAACGCCCTTACCAACGCCGCTAACGGGCAAGTTGTTGCCGACTTTTACCACCCAGTCTTTGATAGATGACTTGGCGGCGCGCTTTGCCATCAGCAATCGCAACCGTATCAAACCCACCATTGCCGAGGCGACCCGCGCGATATTACGGCGCGACCCTGAGTGTGTGTTGGTCAATGAGATGGCAGACGGACAAGATACGGCATTACTGCGTCATCTTTGTGAGGAAAAAAATATTCAAGTAATTGCAGATGCCAGTATTGCACCTTACCAAGCTGTCACCATTATTAAGAACAGAAGCCAAATTAAGGACAGAAGACAATGATAACCGCGTCTTTGCGCTCATCGACCTTGTTAACCGCCCATTTATCCTAATCGCTCTTTTACGCACATTGTACTTTTATGACATTATTACACCCTATAAATCATTTTTTACCTGCGTCTGTTGCGCCGACTATCAATCCCTACCAACTAGGCGCAACTTTATATATGCCAGCCACGCGCCAAGATATTTGGCAAATTATTAGCCAGCAAAAATTGGCTGAGATTGACAGTATCGTGATTTGTTTGGAAGATGCGGTAAGTGAAAGTGAAATTCCTGCCGCGCTCGCAAACTTAAAGCAGCTGCTTGCGACATGGGCTCAGCACGCCCAGACGCATGGTTTTGGTGATGAATCGCGCCCAATTTCACGCCCGATGGTATTTATCCGACCGCGCAACGCCTTGATGCTCACCGAGCTTGCCAGTTGGCAGTCGATTGCTTTGGTAGATGGCTTTGTGTTACCCAAAATCGATATGCAAAGCCTTGCCGATTGGCGATTGGCTTGTCAGGCATTGCCATCGACACAGCTATTGATGCCGACCCTTGAGACTCGGCTCATCTTTAACCCGATACACAACCAAGAACTGGCGCTAGCGTTTAGCGAAGGGTTTAGCCAGTCGATTTTGGCACTGCGTATTGGCGGCAATGATTTATTTGCCTCGCTGCGCTTGCGTCGCCCGTCTGATGTGACGATCTATCAAACCCCAGTCGGCATACTCATCTATCAGTTAATTGCCTGTTTTGTGCCGCAGGGTTTTTATTTGACCGCGCCGGTGTTTGAGTATTTGGATAAACCTGCCTTGTTTGCTGAAGAATTACGGCAAGATGTCGCCTTGGGACTGGTGGGAAAAACCATCATTCACCCTGAGCAAATTGCCGCAGTCAAAAAAGCTTTTTATGTCAATGACATAGAGCGCAGTCAAGCCACCGCGATTCTTGCCGCTGATGCTAAGGCAGTGTTCAAGCAAGATAACAGTATGCTTGAGCCAGCCACGCATCGCGCGTGGGCGACCAGTGTGATGCTCCGTGCCAATGTTTAACCGCCACTGTCTAACAGTTTGGCGCATCAAAGTCAGATAACAAATCACTGACCGATAATTGAACAAAATTGCGCTATGATGACGGGTTAGCAGATAACAATAATTTATGATAACAATTTAACTGATAACCAGTATCATGGAAACCTATGCAAGCAAACACTCTCCCCAGTCAGTCAGTGACGGTTATTTTTCAAGGCGGTATCAACGTTCACCAGCTAGGGCAGGGCGGTGATGACGGCAGTGATTTTTTGGCTAACGTCGCCAAAACCCGAGCAGCCTTGCCCCATGCAACCATTGTATTATCGACTTGGGATACGCTTGCGTTGCCCACCGAGTTTGACAGCGCCGACAAATTGGGTATCGATCAGCTGATTTTAAACCCAGATCCTGGTGGGCTACCCAATATTAAATTTGGCTACGACGCCCCTAACAACGTCAATCGACAAATCATCTCCACGCAAGCGGGTCTTAACCAAGTCAGCAACGAATATGCGCTGAAACTGCGCACCGATAGCTACTTGCTCAATGACAATCTACTACAATTTTATCGCTATTATACCCAGCAAGTAACATTACATTCACAGCGCCATTTATCCTCAAAAAGCGAAGGAACCGACTACTCGCCGATTGTAGTGCCGTCGTTTTTTACCATTGACCCCAGTATGTTTGAGCATATGGCGTTTCATATCAGCGATTGGGCGCAGTTTGGCAAGACCGATCGACTGCAGGCGTTTTGGTCGGCACCCCTGATGAGTAGGGACAATGCTACTTATTTTGAATCGCATGCACAAGATGTCGATGCCAAATTTGCGGACAATACCTTTCGCACGCGGCTTGCTGTCGAGCAGCATATTGCCAGTCATTATGCCAATCAAATCGGGTACGCTGCCACGCCAAGCTATTACAATGAACTCAACGAGCAGATTCTAGACGCGCACAAGGCATTTTTGGCGAGTGACGTAATTGTGCTTGATATGACAGACTACGGGCTGCGGTTACCCAAATACGCGTGGACATTGACCGATACTTTTATGGCGATGAACTGCATCAGCCATGATGACTGGTATCAGCTGTTTTATCAATATTGGTATCCCAACCAAGTTGACGAAACCCGCTTGGCGCATGCGGATGAACGAGCGGTGATGAAAAGTATTGCCGCGGCAGAGTTTTATCAAACTAGCCCAGTCGATCAACAGCAGATTTTCTCCCGTCTTTATCCCTAAATCCGCTAAATAAAAAAGCTTACCCAACAGATGGTAAGCTTTTTTTCAACTAAACAATTAAACGCCAATTTTTAAACATCAACCTTTAACCATGAGCCCTTAAACATCAATCTTTAAACCGTGGGCTGTAAGCGCTTGGTATTCATCCGGCGTACCGCAAAAATCAATGTCGTCCTCCGTGATTTTGACATAGCCAACCCTGCCGCCTTGTGCGATTAATAAATTATACATCGGGGCGATATAATATTCATTGTTAACCGTCAACTGTTGGGCAACCGCTTGTTGAAACAACGATAGATACTGCTGCTTGGATTTAAAATAATACAAGCCATCACTGCAAAGATTGGAGATACGCTGTTTTTCAGTGGTTTTAATCACCTTATCATCGTCATCGACGGCGATAAATGACCAATGGTCGCCTTCGCCTTCAAATACTTCTAAATAGCCATCAACAGACTCTACCCAGTCAGGTTTTTCAAAACCATAGCGAAAGGTATCGATGTTAAAAATATAAATCGGCTCATCGTCATCAATGCTAGTATCGCCGAGTCCCAGTTCAAGTCCTAGCCCCAGTCCAAGCGCTACTGTTTCAGCTTGTCCTGCTGTCTCGCCATCAAGGGTATGAATCATAAAATTGCGCACACCCAAGCGCGTTAATCGCTCAGCAACAAATCGCGGGGTATCATACACATCGCGCACGATAAGCAAAAACAAATCGGTACTAAAATAGCGCTCAAACGACTTGATTGCCAAATCAAATACAATGGTGTCGGCAATCGACAATTGATACTTAGGCACCTCAAAGCCCGCCTTAAAAAAACGACTGCTTAGCCCTGCCATCGGAATTACGAACATGTCACTGCCTCCATCACATACATTTTGTATAAACGATACGCATTGAGCAGCATGGCGCGCTGGCGATCGGGTCTATCCGCGTGCAAGGGTAACATGGATAAAAACAATAACACCACCGCTGGCATGATAGATTCTGTGGTCATATCATTGACCCAGGTGCCGGCAAAAAATTCTTGCTGGATTTGATCCAAACGCTTATCAATATCAAATCGTATATCGCTGCCGCTAGGGCTATCGATAATTTCATAACGCCCTGCAATGATAAAGTCATACATACCAATCACAGAATGGGTGAGCTTGGCTAAATCATAGCTTGCGTTGCCAAAAATACTAAAATTGCCGTTAGAATCCGTGCCGCGTGGGTCAAAAACTTTTACCCGGCGACCGCGCATGTCATACATGATGTTGCTAAAACATAAATCGCCATGCATGACACTCACGGTGTTTGGCAGTGCCAAGGCTTTGTCGATACAGTCCTGCGCAATTTCTAGCGTACTGCCAAGCATCGTTTCATCATATATCACAGCTTTATTCAAATCGACATCGGCATCATCAGCATACGCGTACAAGCGCTTTAAGGTTTTTTTATGGTACAAATCTTCGGCATACGATTTGGCAAACCCGGTTTCGATATGACGATGTACGTCGGACTGATTGGCCATACTAAAAAATTCTTTTAATAACTGAAAAATATGTTGCCAAAATTCAGTGGTATTTAACCCATGCACATACAACTCATTGAGCGGTAATAATGGCAAGAACTCTAAGCTATAACTAAACTGTCCGTCCACTTGCTGATAATCAATCAATTGCGGGGTAAAACGTCTGAGTGGCGCAGGGATATGGGTGTACCAATAAATTTCCGCTTCAATTTTGTTGTTGTCATCACTGCTTTTTGTGACAATGCCTTCACGAATCTGCAGTGAATTAAAGGCGCGTTCGGTGGTCATATTGGCGCGGGCATGAATATAATGGACAAAATTACTGCAATCATAATACGGCTCAATGTTGACCGATTTCATTGCGATAGCTTGTTGGTACAAATAAATCGCCCGTACAAAATTTTTCTTACTAATCGCCAGCGCTTTAATTAACTCCAATCGTGAGGAAAAGGCAAAATACCCAATCCAATCGGTGGGGTTTTCTTTGATTTTTTTGGTTTGTTGCCAGTCGTATTGGCGCGTTTTATCTGACACACCAATACAATCTGAGTAATCAACTAAGTGGGGTAAAAATACATCCCCTTGGATGATACGAATATGCTGGTATGATTTATCAATGGCTAGATTAAGCACATATAAAATCGTCTCGGACAATGCCAAATTTTCAGGGATTGTCACCACTTCAATGGGCAGTGACTCAATCACTGCTTTTTCATTGAGGGTCAAGGTATAAGCTTCGGGTAGTGACAATAGAATTTTTTCATTGGGAAAGTGTTGGCGTACCACATCGACTTGCAGCTGTAATAGTTTTTTATTGCCGATGGGCAGTATACAAGGCGGAATGCGCCCAATTTCTGCCTCAAATTCGGCATTGACATAGGAAGAGGCGTTAATGAGTATCATGGCGTTAAATTACCTTAACTGTCGTTATTGTTATGTTTATTTTTTATTAAGGTGTTAAATCAAGTAGCTGGCAAATCTCTGCATAGCTTAGCTTGACCAATTCGTCAGGCCGAATAGCTTTGTCATCCACATAAAACCCTTCAAAGCCGCACCAAGGTTTACCCACATATAATTCATCATACGGGATATCATGTCGTCCCAGCCAATCGATGATAATTGGCAAGGTGTTTTTATTAATAGCGCCAATATTGCCTTGATAGGTGCGCATATTGCGACTGGTATTGATGACAATAGTAAACCCTTGTCGATGGTATTCTCTAAGTTTTTCGACAACTTGGGTGATGGGTTGGGCATTGGCATAGTCGCCATTTTGGGTGGTGCATAGGGTATCATCTAGGTCAAAGATTAGCCGCTTCATTGTTATTATGTTCCTAATATTGCAGTGATAGACTTAAACTAAAAATTTTTGTATTCTTAATAAAATCAAGCATTTGATTGTTATTTTAACTTCAATACCTTAAAACGAATCCCTACCAAATGATATTACTTATTCATTACTTATTGTAATTTTAGGTAAAAATACAAGAAAAAAATCGATTATAGTGTTTAATCACAATGCTTAATATTGGCTAGATCGCTTTTAACCAATTAATCAATCGATGTTGACAATTTTTGAGAGTAAGCCATAGCACGAGAAATGCAGTAAAAAGCGGGTGAGAGGCTGATGAATCTAAATGAAATAGGTTGTGATTTGATGAAAGATTGGCTTTTATTAACGATGAGCTAACAGACTAAAAGATTAAAAGGCGAAAAACATTAAGCAAAAAACTGCGGCAAGGTATGGAAAATTTATTTGATAGCGACGTGACTATGTACTTTGTGCATACGACCCAGTGCGTTTTTCCAGCCACGGGCATTGGGCATAAAGGCTTGGCAATGATCTAAATGATAGCCATAGCCTGCATTGCCATACGCCATCAAAAAACTGCCATCCAAAAAACCTGACTGCCCTATGACAAAGCCATTACCTTGATTAAATCGCGCTTCAGCACCGTTACCGAGCAAGGTAGCATTGATTGCGGTATAGCCGTGGCCTTGATTGTGGTTGGCATTGGCGTGGGTGATATCGATACTGGCGTGATGACGGGCAAAATAGCCACCGACGACGTTTTCATTGCCAAGACTGCGATTGGCCAAAATACGCCCGCCATTGTCGGCAAAATAGCCATAGCCATAATTGCGAAAGGCATTGGTACGTCGGTTGATGCTATTGCAGCTTAGCATGCCATTGTGCAGCGCCAAAAAGCCATGTTTATTTTCGCTGGCACTGGTATCATGGCACCACATCGAGCCATTGGTGAGTGCATAGAAACCTGCGATATGGTTGTGGGCAGACACGCTGTTATCGGCATTGATAAAGCCGCTGGATTCCGCGCAAAATCCAAAACCCAACTCTTCATCCAAATGCGCACAGTGATACGCCTCGCATTGCTGGGCATCTATCGAGCCCCCATACGCGAAAAATCCAACATCGCCCGCAAACTGCACAATCACCCCAGGCTCACAGCGGATGCTTGAGCCAAAGCGGGCAGCAACCCCATAATAAAACTTATTGATACGGACCTTTGACCCCACGAGCACTTGGCTATTGTAATTGCACATAATACCGGCACCATAGCCTTCATCTTGCCACTGTCCATAGCCCAAAAACGCCTTAGTCCCATTGATAGTCATGCCATCGATTTTAAAAATACCATTGCCCCGCTGCATCAAAAAGCCACAGCGGTTATAGGTATCATCAAAATGTAACTGTACCTTATCAGGATTGTCCAAATTGCCAATAATCTCTACCCGATCACTAAAAAAATCAATTTCAACTTGGCTTAAATAATACTCGCCATCGGCAATTTTGATTTGGATAAAGCCTTTATCACCCAAGTTATTTAATTGGCTTTTACAATAAGCCAAAGCCGCGTGAATAGTCGGTAATGTTTGCGGCACGTCAATACGTTGCCAGCGGTTGGATGCTTTTTTAATCATAATAACAACAAGGTAACAAGTGATATGGCACTCAAGGTGAGTAGATCGACCATACATCGCCAAAAAACCTAGCGATAGTCAAAGCCATTGCAATTATCTAGGAAATAGCCGCTGTAATATGTTGGGTTTTCTTAGTGAATATGAAGTTTTTTATGACGTTTTAGGTTTTGCCAATTTTTCACTCAACGAATTCGCGACCCAGGCAGGACCAATCAACAAAAATTGTAAGTCTTCAAAAAATGACGGTTTTTTGCCTTCAATTTTGTGACCGACAAATTGCCCAATCCATGCTATCACAAATACGCCAAACCAAAACTTAAACCCAACTGGCAAGATAGCAATCGCTGCCAAGCAAAACAGCACAAACATGCCCATGGCAATAAATAATTGCGTAGACAAGCGTAGATAAAACAGCATTACCAAAGCAATCAATACCAACGTAAACGCCGCCTGCCATGACATTCCCATGCCTAAGATACTGGCAAAAATCGTGGGTACGCACAGCCAATGAATTTTTTTATTGATAGGATGTTGGTGACTCACGGCGTAGTCAGCCAACCAGCTTTGTAGGGATTTTTTTGAATGAAGCAGGGTCACGGTTGCCATAATCTTCTTCCTTAAAGATAATAAAGACAATAAAAAAAATTGCTGATAAAAAATGGGTGTGAATCCCATCAGTTACCCCTGAATCGTATCACACCCTAGTCGTTTGTCAAATCAGCAAATTTACACTGATAGGTTTTGATATCAGTGGCTTTTGATATTAATGGCTTTTGATATCAGTGACTATTACGCCAAGCCTTTGGCTTTTTGCTCACTGCGATACCACTCATACAGACCCACAAACGCATTGATTTGGTACACCATGGTTTGAATGGCAAAAATATAATTTTGCGACATCAAGTTGACAATCAGCCAGACAAAATTCACCGCAATCCATAACCACCAGTTGAATGAATAGCGTAAAATCATCGTGGCTTGCGCTGTGATGGATAGCACAAATGCCAACACATTAATCCAAAAAAAATCAATCACGCCCAAAAATTTACTGCCATCATTGGCGACTACGCCATAACCCATCGACGTTAGCCAATTATTGACAGTTGGAAATAATGCCAAGCCAATCGCGATAAAGGCAATGGTTACCAACCACACAATTTTATTGGCTGATTTGGGAATCATATTGCCATCGCCATCGGTGTTTTTTGACCAATAAAAAATGCCATATAAATGGGTAAAAAAGTTAAACAATGGCGCGAGCATCAAACCCACCGCACCCGCGGTTCCCTGTACAATGGTTTCACCTGCCGTTGCCAACATACCAAAGCCATTACCCGCGACATTGCGGCGAAAACTTAGCGATACCACACACAATAGCCCGATAAAAGACACCCCCAAATAAAACCAGTCTAACGCTCGATGTTCTGTGGTCAACCAAAAGACCGTAGCCAATGCCACCACCCCAAAAAAGAACCATACCACCGTCCATTCTTGTGCCCATTCACCGGTAATTTTATCCAAAATCGCAATTCGCATTTCGCCTCCAACAGTCATTACAACCATAACAACATTTTTTAATTAAGTTTCAAAAAATAAAACCAAAAATTTTCAGCATATTTACCAAGCGTGTCTACTAAGCATGTCTAGAAAATTATTTTATGCCTCGATATCTTGATAGTGGTGAAAAACGTGTGTATCAATGAGCGCAATCGCATCCAAGAAGCGCTGATGATAGTCTGGACTATCAATAAACAGCGGCGCAATATGATGACGGGCAAAGATTTGTTTCAAACGATTTTCAAAACGCTCACGCTGGGACTCGCTGCCTAGGGAGCGCATCCCATCAGCGACCCAAGGGGTGTTATTGGCAAGCATCAGGGTATAATCTAAGCGAAATTCATCGATACAGGCGGTCAAAAACGGGTGGGTACGCCCTTCATATTCTTCACAGAATGCTTGCGTGGTCACAAAATCTGTATCCACCAAAGTGATTGGGGCAGGGGCAAAGCGTTTGGCGGCGCGTATCGCTTGTTCATGGTCAGTTGCCATGAGCGGATAGTCATCGTATTGCATACCAAGCTCAGTACCGCCCAAATCGGTTTGCACAAACAGCCGTCCCATTTCTAAGCCATAGCTTGCACCATAATAGTTTGCTAGTTTATATAGTAGTGTGGTTTTACCTGAGCTTTCACCACCCACCAATGCCACAGTTTTGGTGTAGTCACCTCGCGCTTGCGGGTGAATGGCTGACCAATACAGCGCGGGGTTATTGTGAATCTTGCGGCTATCAAAACCATGTTGGCGTGGCGTGGTCACCACCGGTAAATGTAAATCATAATCGACAAACGGATGGGTTTCATCCATAAACACCACAGGGGCTACTGTCCCTGTGTCATGGCTAGACGTGCTCAACTTAGGATAACGTTGTTGCAAATCCGCTAATACCGCATTGACCTCATTAACGCTCAAATCTTGATAATTGTCTTCATACGAGGGCGTTACCAAATCAGGTAAAATCTCTATATGCACAAATGGCAAATCAGCAAATGCCATGGTCATCCAGCGCGCTTTGTCTTTTAAATCAATGGAAAAATTTGGATTTGGCGCAGGGTGAGCGGTAATAAAAATATATAAATCTTTGACTTGCCCAGACGCATGTAAAATCGTTCTTACATGCCCCAAATGCAGCGGCTCAAAATGTCCAATAATGATACCCACATCTTGCATCATGCTTTCCTCAACACTTTATCATGGTTTTTTTAACTATTTTTTAGCGACTTGATTTTTTGATTACTCGGATAGATACCCCTAGTAAGGATATAAAGTAACGCTATGATAATCGATTAGCTGCTACGAAGTTACAATGGTTTGTAACGCTAGTATCACAATTTGTAAGAACCGGTGCACACACTACCACACACGCTATATAGCCGTAAAAATGCGCTCGTTATAATCGTCCATGATAATAATGCTGTAGAAAAAGTTACTAAAAGAAACATCATTCTACGTTTTGTCACCCAACTAAACCCTGCATTTTCTTATAATAAGTCATAACCAAAACATGGCGTCTTTAACCAATAATTTTAGCTGCTGGCAGTAAGTTCTAAAGGCATTAAATTTTAAAGATGTTAGGTTTTAACTAAGTCTTAAGTGGTTTTCTTTATTATTTTTAACAGGTAAAAAATTGAATGGCAAATAAACTGGTAAAACTTCATCGCTCTCAGAATCATCGTATGATTGCAGGTGTGATGGGGGGTATTGCAGAGTATTTAGGCTGGAATGTAACATTGGTGCGTTTGTTGTTTGTGATTATCTCAACTGCGAGTGTCGCAGTGCCAGGCATTTTGATATACATCGTGTTATGGATTGTCATGCCAAATGCTACCCAAAGCTCCTATCGTGCGGTTTGATGGGTGTATAGGCGTATTTGTAGCCCAGCTAAACAATTAAAAAAAGAAATATTATGAATAATAACAACTAGCTATAACAATAACTATAAACTTCTCCACTTTTCCTCCTGCCCAGATAATACATTATCTGGGTATTTTTTTAACCTAAAAAAAGCCTTAAGGAAATGCTTAAGGCTTTTGTTCATATTAAAAATCTTGAAAAAATTGACTAAGGCACAAAACGTACAGGCTCGGCAATCACTTGCTGGGCGCGTTCAGCGACTTTATCAAAGCGGTGGATACTGTTACCTTGGTTGTCCACAGCGACGGTCACAGGCATATCTTCTACTTCAAACTCATAAATCGCTTCCATACCTAGCTCTGGGAAGGCAAGTACTTTAGCGCCTTTGATAGCTTTCGATACCAAATAGGCGGCGCCGCCCACTGCAATGAGATAAATTGCGCCATGTTTGGCAATGACTTCACAGGTCGCAGGGCTACGCTCGGATTTACCAATCATCCCAATCAAGCCTTGATCCAAGATTGTGTCGGTGAATTTATCCATACGCGTTGAGGTAGTGGGACCTGCAGGACCGACCACTTCATCGCCCACTGCATCAACAGGACCGACATAATAAATAAAGCGATTTTGTAAATCAACGGGCAGCGCTTCGCCTTTGGCAAGCATATCGACCATGCGTTTGTGCGCGGCATCACGACCCGTTAAGATTTTACCACTAAGTAGTAAGGTATCACCGATGTTAAACTGACCTAAGGTTTCTTTGGTTAAGTCGTTAACATTGACTTTAATCACATCATCTGAGCCAAAGGACACTTCTGGACAATCTGATAGTGAAGGTACCGGCAAGGCTGCTTCACCTTGACCGTCTAGGGTAAAGTGAATATGACGAGTCGCCGCACAGTTTGGAATCATGGCAACGGCTTTGCTTGCGGCATGGGTAGGAAAGTCTAGTACTTTCACATCGAGTACCGTAGTCAAGCCGCCAAGACCTTGGGCGCCAACGCCAAGCTCGTTCACTTTGTCGTACATATTGAGACGTAAGCGCTCAACGCTATCAAGCTCGGCACCGCTTTGGGCTTTGGCTTGTAAATCATGGATATCGATGTGTTCCATGAGTGAGCGTTTGGCAAGCATCATGGCTTTTTCTGGTGTGCCGCCGACACCGATACCTAAAATACCAGGTGGACACCAACCTGCCCCCATTTGTGGAACGGTTTTTAACACCCATTCTTCAATCGAGTCTGAGGGGTTTAGCATCGCAAATTTTGCTTTGTTTTCTGAGCCGCCACCTTTTGCGGCACAAATCACATCAACTTTGTCACCCGGTACCACGCTCATGTGAACCACTGCTGGCGTGTTGTCTTTGGTGTTTTGACGTTTACTAATTGGGTCTACTAGGATAGATGCCCGTAATGGGTTGTCGGGATTGTTGTAAGCACGGCGTACCCCTTCATTAACCATGTCTTCAACGCTCATCTCAGTGTCACCCTCTAAGTCCCATTGCACGTTCATACCGATATCAAGGAACACCACCGCACTACCAGTATCTTGGCAAATCGGACGATGACCCATCGCTGACATACGGCTATTGGTGAGGATTTGCCCCATGGCGTTTTTGGCAGATTGGTTGGTTTCTTTTTGCCATGCTTCATATACAGCATCAACGAAGTCTTTTGGGTGATAATAACTGATGTATTGAAAGGCGTTGGCGATAGAATTGATAAAGTCGTCTTTCTTGATGACGGTCATTGGCTAGTCCTTTTCACTGGCTAAATAGTGGCGCTATTATAGCATTGTCACTTGCTAGATTGGCAAACAAGATTGGCAAAAGGGCGCAGGAATAAGCGTTTTAAATGGTCAACCGCTAAAATTTTTATCCCGTTAAAAAATTATTAACAGTTAGTGGATAATACTTGGTAATGCAAGATTGAGTAATTGCATAAAACTGATATGTAGCCAGCCATATATCGCCATAAATCCCACTATCAACACTACATAGCTTGCGGTGATGATTTTACCCTTTAACACAACTAAAGAAGGCGGGATGAATGGAGCAGTGCTGCCAGAGATGGGTTCATCGCCAAGCTGCTGCTGGCGGATAACGCGATACTGCATGACGTACACCATACCCAGCAAGCCACCTATAATTGCACCGCCCACATGACTGGCATTATCGATACCGCCCACCAAAAAACCATAGCTCAAATTAATCGCCATCACTATCAATAACGAGCGAAAATTTAATGCAAAATTATTGAATGATGTTTTGGTTAGCGCTGCCACCAATAGCGCCATCCCAATGCCCATGATACCACCTGACGCACCGGCACTAATAATCGGCGGCTCACCTGCCATCACACTATGCAAACCCAAAAAGTTATTGAGCAAATTGCCGCCAACCCCTGATAACAAAAACAACGCTAAAAAATTGACAGCGCCAAACATCCGCTCTGCCACTTGTCCAAAATAATATAAAGCAAACATATTAAACAGCAAATGCATAAAACCAATATGCAAAAACAAGCTGGTCACCAATCGCCACGGCGCTTCACCCAGTGAAAAGGGTAAAAAATTGGCACCCCAAGCAATTAACGATTGGTTGGTGGGATTGGTCGGATTGACGCCAAAAAATAGCTGTAAGGCAAACACCCCAACACAAATTACTACCAACGCCAACGTGATAGGATAATGGTGTAAAGCTTGTTGGATTGGGGATTCAAATGCCATAGCGCGCCTTATGTAAACCAATTTAAGTGTAAACCAATTTAAGCCAAAAGTTCAAAAGAAAAAAGCCTGTATAAAATCATTATCATCAATTCACAAATCGCAATTATAGTATGAAATGGTAACAATGTTTTGCAAACTCGTTTGCTGAATGCAAAAAATGATAAGCTAAGCGGGCGGCATTTTCGCCAAATTTTTAGCATCATAAATACAAATCATAGATACAAAAGGATTTATGATAAAACGCCAACCCAAACCGCTTGTCATTCTCATTCATGGCTTGCACATGCATGCCTGGGCGATGCAACCGCTTGCCAAAAAACTCAGCAAACTTGGCTATGAGTGTCACAGGTTTGGATATTTTAGCGTCGCGCATAATCTTGCCAACCATAGCCGCCGTTTGCACCGCTGGCTGACCAAACATGAAAAAGCGGATGTGCCCATTTATTTGGTCGGTCATAGTCTTGGTGGGCTGGTTATTCGAGACTTTTTGCAGCGCTACCCACAGTGGCAGATTACGCGCTGTGTCACACTTGGGACGCCGCATAATGGTAGCATCAGTGCCAATAACATCGTCAAAATCCTGCCCAAATTTGTCGGTCGCTCGTATCTGCAGGGGCTAGATGGCAATGCGCCGGCACTCAACGATGAAGTACAGCTAGGTAGTATTGCGGGGGTTCGTTCGGTGGGGCTTGGCAAAGTGGTATTACCCCGTAACCGTGAGCTTGCCAAGCTTGAGCCGCATCTGCAGCCCAATGACGGCACGGTATTTGTGCATGAAACCCAGCTTGCCGCTGCCAAAGACCATATCATCGTCAATGCGTCCCATACGGGACTCCTGATAAATGATGAAGTGGCGATACAAATCCATCATTTTTTGCAACAAGGGCATTTTTTGCATCCAAAAAATTGTTGAGACAAAATAGTGTTAAAAAACTATTCATTCAACGTTTTTTTAAGAATTACGTTGGGGCAAAATGCTATAATCATCCAAAGTTTTTTAGGCGCTCTATTGAGCGATGATATATTTAGCCATAATCCATTGAGCGATGGTCAGGCAAAGCTGTTGAAGAAGGTTAAGCGGTGTTGAAAGCAAGTGATGGGATGGGTTGTATGATGGGTCATAAGGTGCGTACAAATGTCAATGCGCAATCATCAGCCATCAGCGCTTTGTTAATTGCCTCGGTGAGTATATCGGGTGCGACCTTAACTGCCTGTAGTCCGTCATCGACGCTGCCATCCACAACATCACAATCGGCTTCGACCACCGCTTCGAGCGCTAATGGCAATCATGCCAGTAATACCGATGCGACGCCAAATGCCAGTATTGCGAGTGCGGCGGCTGCAGTGCCCAATCAACTCACGATTTACACCTCCATTGACAAAGCGGCGCTTGAGCCGTTATTAACTAGCTATGCTAAGCAAATCAATGTGCCGATTCATATCGTGCAAGATGAGCCAATGTCAATTTTGGCACGGTTAAAAGCAGAAGGTGCCAATAGCCCTGCAGATGTGATTTTGACTGAAGATGCGGGTATTTTTAGTATCGCAGTCGAAGAGGGGCTGTTACAACCCTTTAATGCCGAAAAAGCAGTGGCGCATGTCCCAGAGCGTTACCGCGATCCTGATGGCAATTGGATTGCGTTATCTAGCTACGCGCGTACCGCAGTGTATGATAGTCGTGTACTCCATAGCAATGATATCTCAAGCTATGCCGACTTGTCGAAACCAAAATGGTCACAAAAACTGTGCCTAAGCCAAGGCAAATACATCCCTAACCAATCACTGGTGGTCAATCTCATCAATAATCTGGGCGATAAACGCACCCAAGAAGTGATGCAAGGCTGGCTTGCCAATCTAAGCGTGCCCGTGCTACTTGATGACAGTGAAGTGCTAAAGGCCATAGAAAGCGGTAAATGCCAAATCGGTCTGGTCAACAGCAACCACTACGGACGCTATCTGCAAGCGCACCCCGATACCCCGATTAAAATCAAATGGATCAATAAGGGCTACGGCGGCGTCAGTACCAACATCACAGGGGTTGCCATTCCCCATGCCGCCAAGCACACCGAGTTGGCGCTGGGGCTGATTGAATGGCTGGCTGCCAAAGATCAGCAATCGCTGTATGCCAGTTTAAGTAATACCTTTCCGATTGACCCCAATGCCGAAGCCTCAGTCTTACTCAAATCTTGGGGGGATATCGAAGTCAGCCCGATACCTGTGAGATTTTATGGCGAAAGACAAGCGCTGGCAGTCGATTCAATGCAGCAAGCGGGTTATTACTAATTAGCTTTGCTCACCAAAAAATGCAAATAACGCCCTAGCCATTTATATGGGTCTTGCCCGCTATAGGCGACTTCCATATCAATCACCGCTTGTGGATTGGTATGCCCACCACGCTTGAGCGGTGAGTAATCATGAAACACCCGTAACCCTGAGGTATGCAAGATTTGGTAATGATGGTCATTAATCCACGCAATCACCTCATCTTTTGCCACCGGGTGATTGGGCGTCAAACTGCCATTATCAGCTTTGAAATCTTTGTTATGTAGTAGATTAAAATTGCCCATCACCAAGTTACGATACACAAAGCTGACAGGGTTATAAAAACACAGCGATAGCACCCCTTTTTCAGCCCCATCATCGACAAGCCACCGATCAAAAAAATCCATAATCAGTTTTGGCTCAGCAAGCCACTCAAGCACCGCATGGCACAGGATTAAATCATATTTGCCCGTTAATTTATCATCCAATTGCTGATAAGGGCAGGTATGCCAGGTGATATTTTGTGCCGCCTCGCCTGCGTTTTGTTTGGCAATTTCAAGCATATTGGCAGAGATGTCATTGATGGTGACGTCATGCCCGTCTTTGGCAAGTTCGATACTGATTTGCGCCAAGCCTGCACCAACATCCAATACGCGAAGGGGTCGGTTGTGTGTCTGTTGCCATGACTTTACCCAACCAAAGATATCATGACGCAGCACGGCAAGGCGAATTTCACCTTTTAAGCCGCCGTATATTTTTTTCTCAAAATGCGCGCTGATGTCATCAAAATTGCGGTCTTGGTTCATCATACAAGATTTTTCAGTCCGCGTTGTTTTTCGCGTTGATAGTCACGCTCTTTTAAGGTGGCGCGTTTATCGTGCAGTTTTTTACCTTTTGCCAAAGCAATTTCGCATTTGACGCGGCCATGACTCCAGTACACTTTGAGCGCGACACAGGTATGACCTTTTTGGTTGACCATGCCAAAGAGCTTATCAATCTCGCGGCGGTGCAGCAGCAGCTTACGGGTGCGAAGGGGGTCAGCGACAATGTGAGTCGATGCCGATAGCAGCGGCTGAATGTGCGCGCCAAACAAAAAGGCTTCACCATCTCTAAAAATCACATAGCTTTCGGTGATACGCATTTTACCCGCACGGATGGATTTGACTTCCCAGCCGAGTAGCTCAAGCCCCGCTTCAAAGCTTTCTTCAATAAAATATTCGTGACGTGCTTTTTTGTTGCTAGCAATCAGGCTAGGCATTTTTGGTTTTTTAGTCATTTAGGTTTCCTTGCTGCAGCATCGCGGACATACCCAATGCTGCACAGCGTGTGTTAATCATCTTATTGCCATAATCTTATTACAAGAGTCGTGTTACATAAATCAGTATGACAAGCCGTTTAATATGGCGATAAATCCCAATAAATCAATTCATAGATTTTGATTACTAAATTTAAGTTTTTGATTACTGGGGTTTGGATTACTAAGTTTTTGATTGCTAGGTTTTTGATTATTATCCTTTACCCTAAATTTTAATTAAGCTTTGGGTAAAATGCTGCAAAGCTGTCATGATAACACGCTAAACACAAATTGATAGTGAGATTTGATTGTTAATTGGGGTCAAATTTTGCTAGGATTAGCAACAAACTAGCAATCTTTGTTTTAGCCGTATTGTTAGCACCAAATAGCGCATTATTTATCATAAAGAGACAGCCATGTCAGCAGCCAGCCAGCCATTTACCAATCACTATACCAAAATTATTTATCCTGGCACGTTTGACCCGATTACCAAAGGGCACCTTGATTTGATTAAGCGCGCTTGCCGCCTGTTTGATGAGGTGATTGTCGCGGTGGCGATTGGGCATCATAAAAAACCGCTATTTACTTTAGAGGAACGGATTGGATTGGTAGAAAAAGCCTGTCATGATAAAGGCTTGAGCAATATATCTGTGATTGGCTTTGATGGGTTGTTGGTGGATTTGGCAAAGAATCAACAAGCCACAGGTGTACTGCGTGGATTGCGGGCGATGTCAGATTTTGAGTATGAATTTCAGCTTGCCAATCTCAATCGTGAACTAGACCCAAACTTTGAAGCGGTGTTTTTGACGCCATCGCAGCAATATTCTTTTATCTCCTCAACGCTGGTGCGCGAAATTGGCAAGTTAGATGGTGATGTCAGTAAATTTGTACCGCCATGTGTCGAAGAGGCTTTTGAACGAAAAAAACAACAGGGTTGGTAAGTCGTGGTAAAATAAACGTTTCTTGGTAAACGTTTTAAAAGCTATGGCATTAATAATCACTGATGAATGTATCAACTGCGATGTCTGCGAGCCACTTTGCCCCAACGATGCGATTTATGTGGGCGAGTTGATTTATGAAATTGACCCTGCGCTGTGTACCGAGTGTGTCGGTCATTTTGATGAGCCGCAGTGTTCGCTGTTTTGTCCTGTACCTGATTGTATCCCAAAAGATCCCAACTATCTGGAGACGCCAGCGCAGTTAATGCTCAAATTTGAGCGCCTCACCCAAACTAAAACCAGTCAATAAATTTTTATAACCGCTATTTTTAATAACGTCGATTTTTAACAAAGCTATTGTAGATAAGGAATGTCTATGCCCGCCAATAAAGCTGAACTGAGTGCTTTTCTGAAGCAATCTTTCCCCCAAGCCAACTGCCATATCGAATCGGTGGGCAACGGTCAAGCCATTGTGTCGCATCCTATCGGTGATGATGAGTTACGACCCGGTGGCACGGTATCAGGGCCTGTGATGATGAAAGTGGCTGATGTTGCGCTATATGTGGCTATTTTGGGTGAAATCGGTATCGTCCCATTGGCAGTGACTACCAATCTTAACGTGTCTTTTCTGCGAAAACCCTCTGCACAAGCCAACCTTATCGCCAAATGCCAGCTTATCAAAGTAGGGCGCACGCTTGCGGTAGGCGATGTATTGATTTACTCAGAAGGTGATGACAGACCTGTAGCGCATGCAGTCGGTACGTATGCGTTGCCTGCTGACCGTGACTAAATAGATAAAGCCTGTTATAATGCTTGCCTTGGCAGACCAGACGAACGCTGCTTACTCCTGTTTACAGTGGGTAAGGGGAGGAAAGTCCGGGCTACACAGGGCAGAGTGCCAGCTAACGGCTGGGGGGCGTAAGCCTACGACAAGTGCAGCAGAGAGTAGACCGCCTTAGCAATAAGGTAAGGGTGAAAGGGTGGGGTAAGAGCCCACCGCATGACTGGTAACAGTTTATGGCAAGGTAAACTCCACTCGTAGCAAGACCAAATAGGTGTCCGTATGGCGTTGCCCGCGTTGGACACGGGTAGGTTGCTTGAGCGTATTGGTAACGATACGCCTAGATGAATGTTCGTCCTAGACAGAACCCGGCTTATCGGTTTGCCATGCTTATTTTAATCAGCCTATTGTTATCAATAGGTTTTTTATTTTTGTGGATGACAATAATACCGTTTTAACCCCATAATTATCATAAAGCGTGAAGCTAGCTTAATCTCCCGATTTAGTAGATTTGAGATTAGCCACTAACGCGAAACGGCAGGGTGAAATTTCGAATACGCATAAAGCGTTTACTAAACAGTGACTTGATATGTTTTTGCGGCGCGATGTACGTGATTCTTTGCTCTGACATAATATCAATCAGCTTGACGACTTCTTGCATGCCCCAGCTATATACATCAAATGATTCGATAAAAGCATGGTGTTTAAAGAGATAGGCATGCTTGGATAAATCAAAACAACCCATAAACCAGTTGTTAAATACGGCGTTTGAAATATAGCCTTGACCAATGAGTTTGATATGGGTATGGCGATTATCTTGTTTTAAAGCATGCAGCAAGTTTGCACACGCTAACTCATCGCCTTCATAATACTGAAAAAACTTACCCGCATCGTACAGCAAAAAACCAGTGATACCAGAGCGAGTATTATTTTTAATAGATTGGTTCAGAATGTGGGTAAACGTATGTTGATCTAACACCGCAGTCAGCGTTATTTCACTACAATAAGCTATAAAGTATTTTTGTGACATCCCAACAGTCCTTGGTAAGTGGTAAGTGGTAAGTGGTACGTGAACATGAACTCCAAATAATTGCTATTATCCGCTACAGTCGCTTGCAACATTATATAAATTTGCAAATTAAAATAGTCATGATAGTCAATATTAGAAAAAATACCAATTACATTTGTGTTGTAATTCTAAATTTTATCCTATATTTGACCCATATCATGAGCGAAAAAAACCGCCTGAATCAGCGGCTTATTAACCCAGAAGCAACCCAAAAACAACTCAGAAATAATCCAGAAGTAACGCAAAAGTTAGTTCAAGGATGACGGCTGATGAGAGTACCAACGCCTTTATCAGTAAAGACCTCTAGCAAAGTCGCATGCGGGACACGACCATCGACAATCACCGCACTTTTTACCCCGTTTTTTACTGCTTCTAGCGCATAGCTGATTTTTGGAATCATGCCGCCAGAGATAGTGCCATCGGCAATCATCTCATCCACTTTGCTAGGGGTAAGTCCAGTGGCAACATTGCCTTCTTTATCAAGCACCCCTTTGATGTTGGTGAGTAAAATCAGTTTTTCCGCGAGCATGAACTCAGCGACTTTCCCTGCCACCACATCGGCATTGATGTTGTAAGTATTGCCTTCATCATCCACGCCAAGCGGTGCGATGACAGGAATGAAGTTAGAGGCAATCATTAAGTCAATCACATCGCGATTGATGCTGACCACATCACCCACAAATCCCAAATCAATGTGTTGTTCGTTGCCTTGCTCATCCATTTTGGTCATGGGTAATTTTTTAGCGCGAATGAGACTGGCATCTTTACCGGTTAAGCCAATAGCGCGACCACCGTGTTTGTTGATGAGATTGACGATAGATTTGTTGACACTACCACCAAGTACCATTTCCACCACATCCATCGTGGCTTTGTCGGTCACTCGCATGCCATCAATGCGGTCAGAGCTGCGCCCCAATTCTTTAAGCAAGTTATCGACTTGTGGACCGCCGCCATGGACAACCACAGGATGAATGCCGACGGTTTTTAACATGACGATATCTCTGGCAAAAGAACTCTCTAATATCGGATCAGTCATGGCATTGCCACCGTATTTGACTACCATTACTTTACCTTCAAAACGCTGGATGTAGGGTAGTGCTTCGGTCAATACGTCAGCGGTATGCATGGCTTGCTCAAGATCTAATGCCATTTCAAATCCTTATATAATTTTGCTAGAGACGTTTTTAAAATGCGTTTTTAACAGCGGTGTTTATACAGGCTGAATCTGTGCGACTTGTTCGGCAAGGTTGTCATCAATCGTACGACATAAGTCAACAAAAATAGATTGAATATGCCGCAGCTCGGCGACGTCATTGGCAGAAAAACGCACGGTCAAAAAACTACCCGTATTTGACTTGCGTAAAATACCAAATCCATCCGCAAAATCCAAGCGTAACCCATCAATCGTATTGACATTTTTGACCGCAAATGAGGATTTTAACCGTTTAAACGGCTTTTTCCCCAGTGCCGTGATACGGGCAATCACGGTTTGACCATAATGGTTATCCGCAATAGGTAGGTACATATCCGCCGTACTAATGCAAGTGGGCAAACTCGCTAGGATATCGGTGAGGCTGATAGGTTGATAGCTTAACCAATTGAGTAAGCGGGCAGCCGCATACATGGCGTCGTCATGTAGCACAAAATAGCCATCGTTAAAAATAAAATGCCCTGATAACTCACCTGCAAAAATCGCGTTGTCTGATTTGTTTTGTAACGACTTTCGCATTAAGCTACTGCCAGTTTTGGTCATCATCGGGGCAGCGCCATGCGAAGCGATGAGACTGGGCACATGATGCGAGCATTTGACATCAAAAATGACTTTTTTAGCAGTTGATGTATGCGCACTGGGCAATTCTTCAATGGCAATGCGAGAGAGAAGATAAAGCAAATTGTCAGGGCTAATCATCTGACCCTGTGCATCAATTACCATCACCCGATCGCCATCGCCATCAAATGCCAAGCCGATATCTGAGCCTGTAGCTTTGACTGTGTAAGCTAATTGCGTCAAGCGATTGCACTGCGTTGGGTCTGGGTTACCTTGGGGAAAATTGCCATCGGGGGAGGCGTTTAGCATGATGCAACAATAGCCAAGCTGGCTAAATAGAGCCTCTGCAAAGTCACTGGTCGCACCATGCATACAGTCGATGACAATTTGCTGGGGTGCATGAAAATAGGTGGTTTGGGTGAGTTTGGATTGATTGATGTAAGCAAAAGCCTGCTCGATAGCTTGGATATAAGTTGCAAAAAAGTCCTTGGGCGTTGAATAAGTAGTTTGCCTAATGGCAGCAATAAGCCTGTCATCAGGCACGATGGCTTTGTAGCCAATTAAAGCCTCATAAAGCTGCTGCACATCATCACCGCTTGGCGACTCATGATTGATGAGCCATTTAATGCCATTGATATGTTTTTGCGAATGACTGGCGGTGACCATCAGCCCATTACCGGAAAACTGCTGTGCCATAAATGCCATCATCGGTGTGGTTGTCAATCCCAACCACTGCACCACTAGACCTGCTTGCTGGCAAGCATACGCCATATATTTGGCAATTTCTTGGCTTTGGTGGCGAGCATCGTAACCGATGACAACCGTAGGCTTGTTTGCCGCTAGGGTGGGCGTTGTTGCCGCGGTTTGGTGAGCATAGACAAAAAGCTCGGCAAATACCCTTGCCAATGACCAGACAAAATCATCGGTAAATAAGGTGACATCACCACGAATATCGTAAGCTTTAAAAAGAGATTTTTGCGGAAAAAAAGGATGAATAAACAGAGTATTCATAAAAAAAACATCTAACTGATTTTATACTACCAAAATCATAGCATTGAAATTTGGCAAAATAATTAAATACTCTGTTATAAATTGTTAAAAAAAAATGAGAGAACGGTAACAATTAATGGGTTCCCGTTGAGCCAAAACCGCCTTCACCGCGTACGCTGATATCAGAAAACTCCGCTACAATCTCAAAAGTCGGACGCGCAATCGGCACGACCAAGTACTGCGCCATTTTTTCACCAGGTTGTAACGTATAATCGGTTTGACTACGGTTCCAAATAGAGACCATTAATTCGCCTTGGTAATCCGCATCAATCACGCCCGTCAAATTACCCAGGACGATACCATGCTTATGCCCAAGCCCTGAGCGCGGCATGATAAAGCCGACATAATCAGGGTCTTGAATATAAATGGCGAGTCCTGTGCCAATCAATTGGCTTTCACCAGCTTTTATAGTGATAGGCTCATCGATACAAGCACGTAAATCTATACCCGCCGAGCCGTCTGTTGCCCGATGAGGTAGGGGAAATTTATTATCATTACCAATTTTGGGGTTTAAAATCTTGACTTGTACTTGCTTCATGCTTACCAACTTATTTTAAATTTATAAAAAAAATGTATAAAAACCACTATATTATAAACCTAAATGGCACGATACTGAGCAAATACCAAAGTAAGTTTTCTTAACCAAAAAGAAGAAAACAAAAAAGAGCAGCCATAAGCTACTCTTTTGTATTGATATCAAGTGTTCATCTATGAATTCAATTAGAATTTATAATGAGCACCGACAGTGACTAAATCTGAGTCAACTGAAACATTATTTGTTACGTCAACTGAAGGCAGACGCGTATATTCAGCTTCTACAGACGCATTTGGCGAAAGGTTGTAACCTAAACCGACACCACCTGCAAGACCTGACTCGTCATATTTATCATCACCAACATCAACTTGGGTTTGCGCAAAACCTAATTTACCTTTGGCATAAACATTCGATGCTGGGAATTGATATTTATAAGTACCATATAAACCTGCTGTATTAGTGCTAATTTCACCTACTTTCGTACCGCTAGCTTTTAGATCTTCTTCTGAAGAATCTACATATTCAACTTCTGCACCAAAGTTAGGGGTAAAATTATAACCTGCATACACACCATAGGCCGTTTGGTTGTCAGCATCAAGACGGTCAACATCAGTATTAAATTGACCCGCTTTGACACCTACATAAGGTTGACCGGTGTAGCCAACAGTATTGGTTTGATATAAGGCAGCGTTTGCACCTGCAGTCACAACTGTACCTGCAATTAAAGCTAAAAGGGTTTTATTTAAAGTTTTCATTGTCTTCTCCTTCAGAAGTTTTTTGAAAAGTATCATAACAAGCCATGTAAAATTTTAGTTAAGTTCATTTGAATATTAGCTATATAACTAGTTGCTACTCAGCGTTATTAGTTGACCCTGATTAATCAACCAGTTATTGCCCTGCTTGTTTTGTTAAAGCCATCATAGCAAAATAAATTTAGATTACTGTCTGTGTTTAACAGGTCGGACGTTAAGTTATGAAATGAAATTTGCCAAAAAGGTAACTAAGCTACCTATTCGAAATTTTTTGTTACATCTCCTATCAAACACCAGTTTTTTAAGAAATATTTAGTTACATTTACTTGGGTGGTTGGGTCAAATCTTTGTTATACGGGCTGTTTTTGCATAAAAAAAGGGCTTAAAGTTACCTTTTTCGCCCTTTTTTCTACGCAGCAGTTTATTATCAAGTAATTATTTGGCGGCATTGCTTTTGAGTAACGCCTGAATATTGGCCAAATAATCCTCTGCGGTTTTCTTGGGTTGGTGGGCTGCCGCTGATTTTTTCATGCCAGGGGCATCGATATGTTCTGTCGGCAATTCGTCAATAAATCGGCTAGGGGTGGTGGTTTTCATTTGACCGCCTGCACGGCGCTGGGCAGCCAGCGTCATGGTCAGCTCTTTACGGGCACGGGTAATCCCCACATACATCAAGCGTCGTTCTTCTTCGATGGATTCAGCAATAATGGAGTTTTTATGCGGTAATAGTTCTTCTTCAAGTCCCATAATATAGACATAATCAAACTCAAGCCCTTTAGCGGCGTGTAGTGTCATCAGATTGACTTTATTGGTATTTTCCTCTTCCTGCTGCTGCTCAAGCATATCAAGTAGCACAAGCTTACGAATGACTGCATCAATGGTGCGATCATCGTCATCATCCGCGCGGTTAATCAGGTTTTGGATACTGGCGTAAAGCGTCTCGATATTATCAATACGAATTTTTTCTTGCTGCGGGGTTTTTGCTTCGCTCCGTACCAAATCAATATAGCCAGTTTCATCAATCATTTGCTTGACCAGCGGCACAGGGTCGGGATGCTGGTATAGCTCTTGGGTATAACGCTCAATAAAATCAGCAAATTCTTTAAGCTCGCCACTGGCTTTTTTGGGTAACACATGCGTCAGTCCACTATGACCACTTGCCATCAAGAGCGAGACTTGGTGTTCTTGGGCAAATAGTCCGAGCTTTTCAAGACTGGCAGGTCCAAGCCCACGTTTTGGGGTATTGATAATCCGTAGAAAGGCACTGTCGTCTTCAGGATTTAGAATCAAGCGCAAATAGCTCATAATGTCTTTGATTTCACTACGGGCAAAGAACGACGTGCCGCCTGATAACTTATAAGGAATTTGCAGCTGACGTAGCTGAGCTTCCAACATACGCGCCTGAAAGTTACTACGATACAGTACCGCATAATCTTGCCATTCATTGGCATTGCGAAGTTTGTGAGTGATGATTTCTTTGGCAACGCGTTCGGCTTCATCATCATCGTTACGACAATTGATGATCCGAATCAGCTCGCCATGCCCTTTATCTGACCATAATTTTTTTTCAAATAAATGCTCATTATTGGTAATCACTGAGTTGGCAGCGTGCAAAATACGCGACGTAGAGCGATAGTTTTGCTCAAGCTTAACCACTTTTAATTTGGGAAAATCCTCTTGCAGCAGTGCCATGTTTTCAGGTTTTGCCCCACGCCATGCATAGATGGATTGGTCATCATCACCCACCACCGTAAAACGCGGCTGCACGCCAACGAGCAGTTTAATCAATTCATATTGCGCGGTATTGGTGTCTTGGTATTCATCTACCAGTAGATAGCGTATGCGATTTTGCCATTTGTCACGTATTTGGGTATTTTCTTGCAGTAGCCGTGTCGGCATTACAATTAAGTCATCAAAATCCACCGCATTATAGGCACGTAGGTTACGCTCGTAGAGTTGATACAGCGTGGCAAATAGCATATCTTCAGGGTCGGTCAGCGTATCCGCTGCTTTTTCAGGCGGGACTAGGTCATTTTTCCAATCCGAAATCATTTTGATAGCTTTACCGACCAATTCACGGCTCTCGGCACCGCTCATGTTGTCTCGCACCATCAAATCCATCAACAGCCGCTTGCTATCTTCAGCATCCATGATGGAAAAATTGCCTTTAAGCGGGGTATGCAATAACTCGTACCGTAAAAACTGCAAGCCAAACTGGTGAAAAGTCGAGACAGTTAAGCCTTTGGTTTTATCACTTGGCAATAATTTTTGCACACGGGCTTTCATCTCGCGAGCCGCTTTGTTGGTAAAGGTGACCGCGGTGATACGCTCGGCTGGCATTTGACATTCTTCAATCAGATAAGCGATTTTACGAGTAATCACGGATGTCTTACCCGAACCTGCACCTGCCAGTACCAGCAAGGGTCCAGAGACATATTGCATGGCTTCTTGTTGGCGAGGGTTTAATTGGCTCATAGTCGCTTCCACCGTTAATAAAAGTTGCTCAGTAAAAAATGGACAATCGACTATTATAGTCTAAAGCGCAAAAGATAAGGAAATAGTTAGCGGTAAAATTTTAAGAAATAATCCGTGCAAAAATCCATAAGCCGGTGGTCGTCAATGACTGCCATAAAAAAAAGATGCGGGATCGCATCTTCTGTTGATTTAATTTTCTGTTAATTGAATTGATAACAATGTATTAATTATGGGTAGAAAATACCACCTGTTGGCTCGGCTGATTTAAGGTACTAACAACCGCATCAGTCGGACTTATTGATGGCTGAGTATCTGTTGTCAAATCGCTTGACAGTTTAAAGCTGAGTGCCAAAAATAACATCATAGCCACTGCCATCATAGCGTTTTTGATTGGGCTATTAGCAATCGAACTATTAGAAATTGGTGCATTACTCATCATCTTATCCTCGATTAATCAGCTAGCAGATACCACTCTCGTCTTCTATTTGTTATTAACCCCATTATCTGCTTATTTTTTTCAAAAATATAATGCCAAAAAGTAATCAATTATTGCAAAACGCTAAAAATGACGCCAAAAAAGGCTCGTCCAAAATTAGTAAGCCAAAATTAGTAAGCTTAGCCAATAGGGGTAAATAAGAGTGTGTATTTTTGCTTTAGCTTATTGTGCATGAAATTGACTGATTAACTAAGTTTATATTTAGTAAATAAATGGATAAAAAAATAATAAAAGTTAGCAGATTTGTTATTCTGTATGACATTAAGTAACTTTTTATCACGCTCATTAGTGCGCTCGATGGTTTTAAGTTAACGAGTGTAACATAAAAAAAAGCGACACTGATGTAAAAACCAGTGTCGCCTTTAGTTTTAATCAAGCTTTAAGATATTATTGATTGAGCTGCTTGGCCGCTGTCATTGCAAAATAAGTTAAGATACCATCGGCACCTGCACGGCGAAAACCTAACAGTGATTCCAAAATAACGTCCTCGCTTAACCAGCCGTTTTGTATCGCCGCCATGTGCATGGCATATTCACCTGATACTTGATACGCATAAGTCGGCACGCCAAACGTGTCTTTGACTTCGCGTACCAAATCAAGATAAGGCTGACCTGGCTTCACCATTACCATGTCCGCGCCTTCTTGGATGTCGAGGGCGACTTCATGCAGGGCTTCAGCGCGATTGCCAAAATCCATTTGGTATTGTTTTTTGTGTCCGCCTTTAAGGTTGCCTGCGCTGCCGACGGCATCCCGAAACGGTCCATAATAAGCAGACGCGTATTTGGCAGAATACGCCATAATGGCGGTATTAATAAAATTTTCTCCATCCAATGCTTGACGAAGCGCGGCAATACGACCATCCATCATATCGCTTGGTGAGATGATATCCGCGCCTGCACGGGCGTGGCTCAGGGCTTGTTTGGCGAGGATGTCAACGGTGATGTCATTGAGCACGTAGCCATTGTCGTCGACAATACCGTCTTGACCATGGGTGGTATAGGGGTCGAGCGCCACATCAGTCATCACCACCATTTCTGGCACAGCATCTTTAATTGCTTTGATAGCAGTGCAGGCAAGACCGTTCTCATCATAGGCGTGTTCAGCCTGTAGCGATTTGAGGCTTGGGCTAATGACAGGGAATAAATCAATGGTGGTGACGCCTAGACTGAGTAGTTGCTTGGCATACTCAATTAGCAAGTCTACGCTCAAACGCTCAACGCCTGGCATGCTTGCCACAGCTTGGCGCTGCTGTTTACCCTCAATGACAAACACGGGCGCAATCAGATGTTTGGGTTCAATGCTGGTTTCTTGCACCATGGCGCGGATATTATCGTTGTAACGTAGGCGACGTAAGCGAGTATTGGGGAATGAACGATTAAAAATATAACTCATAAAAACCTCTTATTATCGAGTGACACTTATTATCAAGTAACGTTATCAAGTAACGCAGAAATTGTATAAGGCTAAATAAGCAAAATTTGCTAGAATGATAATTTTTTAAAAAGCTATCTTACCACAATCTACTTACGCATGGAGGGCACCGTGAGTTTAAACCCTGTAAATGCCAATCAATTAGCCGCTCAGTCATCGACTGACAGCACTAATATGACTGACACAATGGCTAAAGAAAATGACGAGCATTCTGATTTGGCAAACGAGTCGCAACTGCAGCTCAATGAAGACAGTGAGCATCACGCTATCAGCAAACCTAGTATTGATGTGCTAGGGCAGCAGCTCGCTAACATCATGTCGCAAAGCCCGTTTGTGGCGCATACCTTTACTACCTATCATTATGAGGCGGGCAAAGTATATGGTAAGGTCAAGTCCAATCCCGCCCTTATCGGCAATCCAAATTTTGAGATTTTGCATGGCGGTATGACGGCGACGCTATTAGATACCATAGGCGGGCTTGAAGGGATGCTTGAAATCTATCGTCGTGACCAAGGCACATTTGAAGAGCAGACCAAAAAAATCAAACGCATGGCAACCGTCGATTTGCGTGTTGATTATCTAGCCCCTGGGCGCGGTCATGAGTTTATGGTCACAGCCGAAGTGATTCGTATGGGACGCAAAGGCTGCACCACGCGGATGATGTTGGTCAATGATGAAGGAAAACTCATCGCGCATGGCATCGCCAGTTATGCGTTTTAAAGCAGCCATTCATAGTAAAAAACCCACAGTGATGTGGGTTTTTTACTATAACAGCTTATACCTAATCTAAGAAGGCGTGAGCTCTAATGTATTAGGGTTGAACGGTGGTTGTAGTGGTGGTTTTAGTAGTCACTTGGGCAGGCTGATGGGCTACATCAGTAATTTTTTGCTGGGCATTGTTGGCAACCTGTGACAACTTGGTGCTGAAATTCGTATGTTTTTCTGTGGGTGTTTCAAGCGGCACATCGCGACTCACCCCGCCACCTAAAACTTGGTATAGCTGAATTTGACTGAGTAATTGCGACTGCTTGGTATTTAGGATATTTTGTTGGCTACTGTAAATCGAACGCTGCGCATCTAATACGCCCAAATAATTGTCTAAACCTGCTTTGAAGCGGGCTTGAACAATTTGATAGTATTTTTGGTTGGCAGCGAGCGACTGGTTGTACGCGGTCAACTGCTGATTTAATGTTGCGCGATTGGCAAATACGTCATTGACTTCTTTAAAAGCGGTTTGAATTGCTTTTTCATAAGTATTTAGCGCTTGTTGTTGCTCGATTTCACTCACTTGGTAGTTGGCTTTACGTAGACCGGCATCAAAAATCGGCAAGCTCACACTCGGTCCAAAACCCCAGCTAAATGCGCCTGTTTTAAACAAATCGCCTAAGCTTGAACTGGCAGCACCGACATTGCCTGATAGGCTAATGGTTGGATAAAACGCCGCGCGCGCGGCGTTAATATTTGCCCCTGCGGCTTTTAAGTTATATTCCGCTTGACGCAAATCAGGACGATACAATAACAAATCACTGGGTAAGCCCGTGCCAAAAATACGATTATTGGTGATGCTACTAATGCCCGCTGCGGGTAGCAGGCTATTATCCACAGGGGCGCCTACTAGGTAGCGCAGGGCATTTTGGTTGGTCAACAAATTGGTTTGTGCTTGGGCGATAGCCACTTTGGCGGCTTCAACCGCCGCTTGCGCTTGTACGCTAGCTAGCTGCGAATCAAGACCTGCTTTAAAACGCAGCTGGTTAATGCGAAGCGAATCTTGGCGCGTGGCTAAGGTTTGTTTGGCAAGTTGCAGTTGTGCCAGATTATAGCTGTATGCCACATAGCTTTGTGCAATGTTACTAATCAAGCTAATTTGCGCGGCATCTTTGGCAGCAGTGGTGGCAAGATAATTTTGTAAAGCGGCATCTTTAAGGCTCGCAATACGTCCCCAAAAGTCAAACTCGTAACTTGACATTGCCAGACCGACATTATAAGTACTACTAGGATTCGCATCTCTTGAATTTGTTGCACCGTAAGAATATGAGCCAGAACTATTGATAGTAGGCACATCGGCGATATCTTGGATTTGGTATTGTGCGCGGGCTTTTTGAATCGCTAAAATCGTGGCACTGATGTCTTTATTGTTGTCTAACCCCAATTGAATCAGTTGTTTTAGCTTAGCATCACTATAAAAATCCTGCCAACGCTGAGACGCGATGCTCGGCTGATTGGTGCCGCTGACGGTCTGACTGTCATAGGTCTCATAAGGCTGATTAATTGCGATATGCGGCTGCGCCACGACAGGCTCAGTTTTGGCTTTTGGAATGGTTTGACAAGCGGTGAGCGATAGTAGGGTAGCTACTATAGCGGTCAGGGGTACGAGGCGAAAGGTAGAATCCATATAACTTACCTGCATAAACATAATGTGTTTGTTATTGTAAAAGATTAAATGGGTAAAATGTTTACCCATTTATGTCTTATTGATGGTTGGATTGTGAACTGTCATCAGGCTTGTAGATACTCACCTGTGTGGGCTGTGTGACAGCGACAGGTTCAGCAGGATTAGGCGAGTAGGGTGATACGGGTTGTAAGTCCCCAATGTTGCCGTCATTGCCATCATTGGGGTCATGCGGTTTATTACCTTTAATCAGTGAGCGTATCCACACATAGAACATTGGGATAAAGAACACCCCTAGGATAGTTGCACTGACCACGCCGCCTAACACACTTGTACCAATCGCATTTTGGCTACCTGAGCCTGCGCCCGTTGCCAAAAATAAGGGCACCACACCAATACCAAACGCCAATGATGTCATGATAATCGGGCGTAAGCGTTGGCGAGCAGCGACCGTAACCGAATCATATAGATTATGTCCCAAATCTTGTCGTTCTTTGGCAAATTCAATAATCAAAATCGCATTTTTGGCTGATAAACCGACAACGGTCAGCAGACCCACTTGCAAATAAATATCGTTTGAAAGGCCGCGTAAACCCGTAAACAGTGCAGCACCCAATACCCCAAGTGGCACAACAAGTAGCACTGCAAAGGGAATTGACCAGCTTTCATACAGCGCGGCTAAACATAAGAACACCACAAAAATCGAAATCGCGTACAGCATCGGTGCTTGCGCGCCAGATTTTTTCTCTTCTAAGGATAAACCTGTCCATTCATAACTGATGCCTTTTGGCAGTTTGGCAATCATTTGTTCCATCGCCGTCATCGCTTGACCGGTACTCAGTCCTGGCGCTGCGTTACCTTGTAAGTTCATCGATGACAAACTGTTGTAACGCGTTAGCGTAGGCGAACCATACTGCCATTCACCGGTGGCAAACGAGCTAAACGGAACCATCTGATTGTCACTGTTACGTACATACCATTTGTTGATATCCTCTGGGGTGGTACGGCTCTCAGCTTCACCTTGCATATACACTTTTTTGATACGACCACGATCCATAAAGTCATTGACGTAGCTACTACCCCAAGCGGTACTGAGGACACTATTAATCACGCTCGGCGCGACACCCATAGCAGCAGCAGAATCATAATTGACGTTGACTTTGTATTGGGGTGAATCTTCTTGTCCATTTGGACGCACGCCACTGACTTGTTTATTTTGCGCCGCCATGCCCAGTAGCATGTTACGGGCTTGCAGCAAGCCTTCGTGACCTAAGTTGCCTGAGTCTTGTAGCTGCAGATCAAAACCCGTTGCCGTACCCAAACCTTGAATAGCAGGCGGTGAAATGGCATATACTTGGGCTTCATTGACTTGGGTCATAAAATAACCCATGGCACGTTTGGCAATCGATTGCGCGGTATTTTCTTTACCAGGGCGCTCATCCCAATCTTTTAAGCGCACAAATGCGATTCCCATGTTTTGCCCTTGACCGGCAAAACTAAAGCCATTGACCGTAAATACAGACTGCACAAGGTCTTTTTCTTGGGTTTTATAATAGGCGTTGACCTTTTCGATAACCGCTTGCGTTTGATTTTGGGTACTACCAGCAGGCAGCTGCACCAATGTAAACAGCACACCTTGGTCTTCTTCGGGAATAAATGAACTTGGAATACGGGTAAATAAGAACACCAATGCCGCAATCACCAAGGCATAAGGTATCATATACAACCAGCGCATTTTGATACTGCGACCCACAAAGCTTTCATAGCCTTCACTAAGACGCATAAACATACGGTTAAATGCGCCAAAGAAACCGGTCTGATGCTCGCCGTGTTTGTCATGGGCTTTAGTGCGTTTGAGGATAGTGGCACATAGGGCAGGGGTGAAAATCAACGCAACTAAGGCAGATAGTACCATGCTGCTGATAAGCGTCACTGAGAACTGTCGATAAATCACCCCAGTTGAGCCGCCAAAGAATGCCATCGGTAAAAATACCGCCGACAAAATCAAGGCAATACCAATCACCACTTTACTGATTTCGCGCATTGATTCACGGGTGGCTTCCAGTGGCGTCATGTCTGGATTTTCTTCCAGCAAACGCTCAACGTTTTCGACCACGACAATCGCGTCATCGACTAATAGACCGATGGATAACACCATGGCAAACAGCGTCAACACATTGATGGTATAGCCAAATGCGTACAAAATACCAAACGTACCCAGTATTACCACAGGTACTGCCAACGTAGGAATAATCGTTGCGCGCCAGCTTTGTAAAAACAAGAACATCACTAAGAATACCAGGGCAATCGCTTCAGCAAGTGTTCTGACCACTTCCTCAATCGACAAACGTACAAATGGCGTGGTGTCATAGGCAACTGAGGCTTTTAAGCCCGCAGGAAAATTAGGTTCAAGCTCTTTAAGTTTGGCTTCTACGGCATCACGTGTGCTTAAAGCATTGGCGCCAGATGACAGTGAGATACCGATACCTGCCGCATCCTTGCCATTGTAGCGGGCAATTTCGCTGTAGCTTTCACTACCAATTTCCACTTTGGCGACATCACCCAAGCGAATTTGCGCGCCATTTGTATTACTTTTAAGCAAAATATTACGAAATTGCTCTGGGGTTTGTAAGTAACTTTGCACGGTCACTGTGGCATTAATGGCTTGACGGGCTTCGTCAGTCGGCGTTTGTCCTAGCTGACCGGCTGATACTTGCGCGTTTTGGGCTTGAATTGCGCTGGTGATATCCGAGGGTATTAAACCATAGGTACGAAGTTTTTCAGGGTCTAACCAAATACGCATGGCATACGCAGAGCCAAACACGTTGACGTTACCCACACCCTCGACACGGCTGAGCTGGTCAACCACGTTAGAGTTGAGATAATCGGCAATATCGGCACGATCCATACTGCCATCTTCAGATGTCATCGCCAGTACCATCAAGAAGCCACTCGTGGACTTATTGACGTTGACCCCCATGCGCTGCACCATCTCTGGTAGCGAACTCATGGCAGATTGCAGTTTGTTTTGGACTTGGACTTGTGCCGTATCGGGATCTGTCCCGTTCTCAAAGGTCAAAGTAATTTGCGCAGCGCCACTTGATGATGAACTTGAGGACATATACATCAATCCATCAAGCCCTTTCATTTTTTGCTCAATCACCTGAGTGACGGAGTCTTCAATGGTTTGGGCAGCGGCACCTGGATAAGTTGCTGAGATACTAATGGTAGGTGGGGCAATACGTGGATACTGCTCAATCGGTAATTTAAAAATTGCTAAGATACCCATCAGCATGATGAGCATGGCAATCACCCAAGCAAAGATGGGTCTATCAATAAAAAAGCGTGACATGATATCTCCCGTGCTTATGGTTGCGCAGTTTTGGCGGTAGTTGAGCTATTTGTTACGGTCGTTTTGGTCGTCGTCGTGGTAGAAGCATTGGTCGGTACCGCGGTTGAGGCTGGCTGCGATGCCACATAAGGCATGGCTTTGACTTGCTGATCTGGTTTGACTTTGGCGCCACCAACCATCACCACTTGCTCACCTTGTTTTAGACCGCTAGTGACAATCCATTGACCTTGGTGGGTACCTTGAACCGTAACTGGGCGTACTTGGATTTTATTATTGGCGTCAACCACATACACGGTTGATTCACCTTTGGCTGTACGATTAATGGCACTTTGTGGCAATAATACCGCATTATTGATAATACCTTGAATCAACTGGGCATTCACCATCATCCCGGGCAACAGTACAAAGTTATCATTGCTAAATACCGCGCGTAGATTAACCGTGCCTGTGGTACTATCCACTTTAGCTTCTTCAAAGCGAAGTTGCCCCACCATCGGGTAGGTTGAGCCATCAGCGAGCTTTAACTGAACCTGTGCGGTACGCGGTGTGCTAAGTTTACCAGCCGCAAATTGCTGACGAAGCGCCAATAACTCGGCGGATGATTGACTGATATCGACATAAATTGGATTAAGCTGCGAGACGGTTACCATCTGCGTCGTGCCCGCGGTGGCAAGCGCACCGACATTGACATTTGAGCGACTGGTGATACCACTAATAGGCGCTTTAACCACAGTACGGCTCATGGTGAGCTGATTGCTATTCACTGATTGTTGTGCGCCGCGAGCCGCTGCTTGGGCGGCATCAATATTGGCTTGTGCCACCCCGACTTGCGCCTGCGCATTTTTAACCGCTGCTTGAGCGGTACGCACGGCGGTTGCCCCTTGGTCATATTCTTGACTTGAGATAGCCTCAGTACCACGTAGCTGTTTTAGACGGTTTAAATTGGTTTGAGCCAGCGCAAGTTCGGCTTGGCGGGTTTCTAGCACCGCTAAGGCATTATTATAGTTGGCTTTTGCGGTATTGACACTGGCAAGGCTTTGGTCAAGGCTTGCGCGACTACCGGCAAGTACACTGGTGTAGCTATCGGTATTGATTTGATATAACGGCTGATTTTGTTTGACAAAAGTGCCTTCGCGAAACAACCGGCGGTCAATAATACCTGACACTTGCGGCGTAACGGTGGCTTCTTGATAGGCGACAACTTTACCTGATAACTCTTTGGTAAGTGGAATCGTCTGGAATGTTACAGGCTGTACATTGACTATTGTGGGTGGCATTTGCGCCTGTGCTCCTGCACCGCCGCCACTTTGTTGCTGGGCTGCTGTGTCTGACTTATTACACCCGATTAATAAGCTACAACTCGCTAATGACACCATGAACAACACTGGGTATCTCATACCAACCTCATAAAAAGTAGGGAATTTTAAAAAAAATATTATAAAATAAATGCGACATTGTTGTTGCAATATTTACGATAAGACACAAAACTTTAGGATAACTAAAGGATAGCTACATTACTACCAGTTATCGGCAGCGGTTATTTTAAAAAAAAATCTTAAGTTGCGAAACCAACAATATTACACAAATTAAGTGTTTAAGCAACAATTATTGCCTATTTGTATCGATAAAAATTTTAAAATGTCAAAACCATTGATAGGTTTTTTTTAATAAGGAAACATTTACGCATGACTTTAAGTCATAACAAGTCACCTGATTTACGTGTTGTCAAAACCCATAAAGCCATCCGTGAAGCCTTTATTATATTGTTGTCCGAGCAGGAGTACAACGATATCGCTATCCAAGCAATTTTGGAGCGCGCCAAAGTCAATCGTGCTACTTTTTATAAATACTACAGCAGCAAGGGTGATTTGGCAAGGCAGATGATTGATGATTTCAAGCAGGAAGTCAGCCAGTTATTTCAAGACAGGCTCAATGCCGATCGTCAAATGCTACAAATGATTATGGAAAATCATTCACAAAAGCTGTTTGAACGCCGCCAACAGATGCTTGCCCTGTGGAAAATCCGCACCCAACACCACAATTTTTATCATGATATGTTTTTGATGGGTAAACAAAACTTTATTGAACTGGCTAAAAAACAAAAGGCGACAGATTATTTAACCGCGGAGGCGATTGATTACCAAGCCACCATGATGGCAACTATCTTTATGGCAAGTTTTAAATACTATTTTGAAAAAGATTTGCCAATCCCAGCCGATTTAAAGGTTGACTGGGAGCAAATGCTTATCATCACAATGAGTTAATTTTCGCATTACAATCAATTAATTTGCGTATTGTAACTAAAATGCGCGATAAACTGGCTTGCCAATTGTTCTATCAGCGCCAGTGGCATGTCGTGACCGAGCTCATCAATGAGTATCAATTGACTGTGCGCAATATGCTTGGCAAGCGAATAGGCATGACTAAATGGAATGAGTTTGTCTTGTTTGCCATGAATGATGAGGGTGGGCTGGTGGATTTGTTTGTCAATATCGACCAGTGACCCCGTCGCCAAAATCGCCAGTAACTGCCGCTGCGTACCTTTTGGATAAAAACGCCGTTTAAACAGTTTTTTAGCTTTGCTCAATGCCGCTTGTTCATCAAAGTAATCGGGGCTGGCGATGGTCTTGATGGTCTGCACGAACTGCTGGGTCAATGCGTCAGCATCTTGGCTTTTGGGTAGTGGCTGGGTAAAGGCCTTGATGGCTTCAATGGCGGGTGGGCGCGAAAAAGGTCGATTGTTACTGGTGGATAAAAGTCCCAATTTTTCTACTTGGTGGGGATAACGCACCGCCATGATTTGCGCAATCATACCGCCCATCGATTGACCAATCACAAAGTATTTTTTGATGCCCAGCATTTTGAGCAGTTGATAGGCATCTTCTGCCATATCGTACAAATCATACGGAGTTTGCAGGTTTTTAAGCGGTAAACCCAGTCCGAATCTGCCCAGCAATTTGGCTTTATAAATGGGCGAATCATAAGCGGGAGTCAGTTTTTTGTGCTTAAGCTTGCTGGATTTGCCAATGTCGCGATTGTCAAATCGTACGACACGAAAGCCAGCATTGATTAACGCATAGCAGAATTCATTGGGCCATACCAAGCTTTGCGCCCCTAGCCCCATAATCAGTACGATGGTAGGGTGAGTAGGGTCGCCACCGACTTCAACGTAGAATTTATACTTTGGGGTGTGTACCTTAGCGGCTTGCATAAAATCCGCGTGTTTGGAAGGTCGAAATTTAATGTCGATGGTGGTGGGGTTAGCAGGGTCGATGGTGGCAGGTGATTGAATGGTGTCTAATGCCGATTGCGGTTGAGTTTCTTTAGTTTTTTCTTCGATAAGTTGTTGTTTAATATCTGGTAATGAAGAGGGGATAGTATTAGACATACAGCATCCATAATTAAAAAGCTAACCATCAAAAAGCCATCAATCACAAAACTATTAATCATGAAAGTATCAATCAAAAAACTATCAAAAAATTAGCAAACTTGTATGACGACTTAATGACGTAGAGTTTATCTCGCATCGAATTGGGCATCAAACTAATCACCACCCCGCCTTTATTAATAATTAACAATTAATAAAGCCGTTGGCTGGCAAGCGTCATCAAATCGAGTAAACCTTGACGGTATTGTGAATCAGGTAAGGTCAGTACGGCTTGTCTAGCAATCTCGCTTTCTTGCATCGCTTTGTCACGGCAATACGCCAGTGCGCCACTGGTTTTGACAATCTCAATAATTTCGTGGGTATCGTTTACTTCACCCGTCTGAATGGCAATCCGTAATTTTTCATGCGTATCACCCTTGGTCATTTCAAGCGCTTTAATCAGCGGCAAGGTTGGCTTGCCTTCAGCGATATCATCACCCACGTTTTTGCCGAGCACCTTACTGTCACCGACAAAATCTAAGATATCATCAATGATTTGGAAAGCATTACCAAAGTGCTGCCCAAATGTGGCGAAGGCGTCATTGTATTCGGGGCGATTTTCCAAAATAGCCACACCTTGACTTGCCATCATAAATAGCCGAGAGGTTTTGCCGTCAATGATTTTCATATAATCAGCTTCGGTGGCTTGTGGGTCATGCTGATGTTGGAGCTGTAATACTTCCCCTTCAGCGATATCACAAGTGCCATCTGAGAATAACTGCAATAACGGCAACGAGCCAAAACCTACCAAAAGATTGAATGAACGGGCAATCAGATAGTCACCGACCAGTACAGCCGTGGCATTATCCCACGTTGCATTCGCAGTCGGCTTACCGCGGCGCATACCTGACGCATCAATCACATCGTCATGTACTAACGTTGCGGTATGCAGCATCTCAGTGATTGCGCCCAGATGCATGGCAGCTTGTGAGGGCTGGTCGTTACAAATACGTGAGCAAAGCAGCGAAATCAGCGGACGCATACGCTTGCCGCCTGCGTTGATGACATGCTGACTCACCGACATGACCAGTTTGACTTTTGAGCTTAGACTGCCATACACCTGCTTATCCATAATCTCGAAATCATCAGCGATAATAGATTGAATCTGCTGATAGGTGACAGGCGTGCTGTTACTGTCTTTAGTAACAGCATTGATAGCAGTGGATATAGGGTTTAATTGTTGATTGTCTAGCATAGGTAGGCTCAAAGCTCGGAGTGAAAATTCGTGAAATTTGGCTTGTGGTGAAAGTCGGCAAAATCATACCACACTGCCGTTTTTTGTGTAAGTTATAGCTGTGTATTTTTATCAGCCGTTGCCGTAAAACCACCGCCTAAAGTCGGTGGTTTTACGGCAACTCATACACTATAACGCTTGCATAAATTTTGCTAAAATAATTTGCATGAAAACACTCAAGCTACGCATACGAGATAAACACACAGCAAAGCTTAACCGCCTAAGTGGTTTGGTTAATTTCGTATGGAACTATGTCAATGCGTTAAGCTACGAGCATCTTAAGCGTACTGGCAAATTCTTTAGTGCGTATGATTTAAACGAATATACCAAAGGTAGTGGTGAACTGCTAGGCTTACACAGTCAGACTATCCAAGCCATCAATGAAACCCACGCCAAATCGCGTCGCCAATTCAAAAAAGCCAAACTAAACTGGCGAACCAACAACCCAACATCAAAACGTAAATCATTAGGCTGGCTACCGTTTAAACAATCTGCCATCAAACACATCGCCA
Organism: Enhydrobacter sp. 8BJ; assembly: GCA_902506225.1. Taxonomy (GTDB): domain Bacteria; phylum Pseudomonadota; class Gammaproteobacteria; order Pseudomonadales; family Moraxellaceae; genus Faucicola. The sequence continues at coordinate 1,010,742 of LR733345.1, forward strand.
CACACCAAACAGGTAAAAAAGGCTTAAAATCCACCTTACAGCTTAGTTTAGCCAAAGGGCAAAAGCTAATCATCGACCTATGGGACAGCTACAACCTTAGCCTATATCAAATCAACACGCTGGAAATTGTCCAAGACAGCCGTAACCGTTGGTATGCCTGTATCACCGTCAAAGACTACCCCAAGACACAATGCGGAACGGGTAGCGTAGGCATTGACTTAGGACTTAAAGACAGTGCCACTACCTCAAGCGGTGACAAACTCACCATCAAGCAAACGCTCAACTATGCCAAAGATTTAGCCATTGCTCAACGAGCTAAAAACAAACAACGTGTCAAAGCGATCCATGCCAAAATCAAACATACACGCCAAGACCTGATACACAAATTCACCACCCAATTAGTCAAAGACAATGCCCTAATCGTGGTCGGTGATATTCAGAGTAATCAATTTAATAGTAAAAAAGGCAAACTCGCCAAATCGGTTTACGATGCAGGCTGGTTTGAACTGAAACGACAACTGACCTATAAGTGCGAGAACGCAGGTTGTCGTTTTGAAATCGTGAATGAGAAATACACTACCCAAACTTGCTCGTGTTGCGGTGAAATCACCGCCAATAGTCCGAAAGGTAGAGCAGGCTTGCGAATAAGAGAATGGACTTGTGCGAAGTGTGGCACATGGCATGATAGAGATATCAATGCCAGTCGGAACATTCTTGCGGTCGGGCTTGACCGTCTTGTAGAAGGAATCCCCTTGCTTTAGCAAGGGGAGGAAGTCAATGGCGACTTGTATTACTGGGCGTCCATGGCGTTGAGAAATGCGCAATAATTTATCAGCCAAAATCGCACCCGCATCCGTGAAGTTTTACTTGATTTTAAACACTAAAAACGTTAAAATCGCGACCTTATATTTCCCTGTGTATCCGTCGTAGAAGTGTTATCGCCCTTGGTAGCCACGGTGTACGGGTTTATTGGAGCAACCAAGATGTATGCAGTAATCAAAAGTGGTGGTAAACAACATCGCGTCGTTCAAGATGAATTTTTAAAAGTTGAATTACTAAAAGCTGAAAAAGGCGATACCATCAAAATTGAAGACGTTTTAATGGTCGTTGATGGCAGCGATATCAAAATTGGTCAACCTGTGGTTGCCGGTGCAGTGGTCGAAGCTGAAGTAGTAGAACATGGTCGTGGCGAGAAAGTACGTATTGTAAAACACAAACGTCGTAAACACTATCATAAAGAACAAGGTCACCGTCAATGGTATACTTTGTTAAAAATCAAAGCAATCACTGCTTAATTGACTATTTCAAACACATTAATCTCTAGGAGACATCGACATGGCACATAAAAAAGCCGCAGGTTCTACCCGTAACGGTCGTGATTCAAACCCAAAAATGCTTGGCGTAAAAATCTTTGGCGGTCAACAAGTTGTTGCTGGTAACATCATTGTACGTCAACGTGGTACAGAATTTCACGCAGGTGAAGGTGTAGGTATGGGTCGTGACCATACATTATTTGCTTTAACTGACGGCGTGGTAAAATTTGCTGTTAAAGGTAAATTCAATCGTCGCTACGTATTTGTTGAAGGCGCAGCTGAATAATCACTCAGCTTGTTGTTAAACAAATTAACCCAATAAGTCGCACTTATTGGGTTTTTTATTGTTGGTAGTCAAGCATCTTAACGATTTTTAGATAGTCTTCAATGGCTTGGTATTACCAAGCCAGTGCCAAACCAGTACATAGTCAAAACTTTCTTATCGCTCAGCTATTGTTACATTTGTTACAACTTCAACAACAATCATTGCATCGGGCGTCTAGTAGGGTAAGAAAAATTTAGCGACAATATCGGTCAGCGAATTTGGCTTAACTCGTTAATTTTTAATTGGTTAATTTTTAATTGATTGATTAGCATGCTGGGCTAATATTATTTTTGAATATTTTTTCTAAACTTTTAACAATTTTTATTGAATGAGGAACCTACTATGACAACATCTACCAATAAAATTATCAGTAAATTAGCTACTGGTACATTATCAGCACTATTGATTACCAGCATGCCGATGACCGTCGCCATGCAATCAGCCAATGCCGCTGTCGCCAACTCAGCAAGCGCGGCAACAAACTTAAATAACCTACTTAAAAATGTCAAAAGCATGACGGCCAATTTTAGTCAAACCACCTCTGGCGCAGGCGGCAAGGGCTTAAGTAAGGCATCAAGAAATTTCTCAGGTACCATGGCTGTGCAACGCCCAAACCAGTTTCGTTGGCAGATTGATGGTACAGCGTCGCAGTTAATTGTTGCCAATGGCAATACGCTTTGGGTGTATGATAAAGACTTAAATCAAGCGACCAAGCAAAGCGTGAGCAATCAAGTCGGGGATACCCCAGCACTGATTTTGTCAGGTGACCCAAGCAAAATCGCCAATAGTTTTAATGTGACCCAGCCGATTGCCTCAAAAAATTATTACGTGCTGTATCCAAAAAGTGGCAATGCCAACTTTAAAAGCTTAGGCATCGCTTTTAACAGCGGTAATCCTGTCATGATGGTATTAAATGATAATTTGGGACAAACCACCAGTATTCGATTCTCTAATGTGAAACGCAATACCTCAATTGCCAGTAATCAATTTAGCTTCACACCACCTAAAGGCGTTGATGTGATTAACCAATAAGTAGTTAACTATTTCATTAAATATTTTATTTAAATGATTTTTGGCTGATAAACCCTGCTTATGGCAGGGTTTTTTTGCTAAAGTGTTGCTATTTAATTAACGGTTAATTAACGTAAGATTGAAGCCTGCTACTAGCATTTTTTACATAAAATGAGTAAACTATCCGTGTTTTAGCCAGTTAACAGCAATATATAGTTACTTTTGTTAAAATTCGCATTTTTATAAAGTGATGTAATGCTACTTTATATTAGGTTTTCATCGTGGTTTTAGCAATATATTTGACTAGCCTGTTTAGTAACTAGCCAATCACTCACCGATTACAATAATGGTCAATAGATGTGCAGCGGGGCAGCTTGTTAGCTGGTACGAGGTAATCTTAAGGAAAATAGTTCTTAAGACGTTATCTGCCATCGTCTTTGTGATATTACGCTTGAGCCAGACGGGCTTGGTGGAAATATCAAAAATATCGTCCCAACTTGAAGTGCTTAACCTACGTAACGGTTAGTCGTATTGCCCAGGAGTATCCTCATGATTCCAGTCATTGATTGGTCTGCAATTGTATTTATTTTGGCAGCCATAGGACTTTGTATTTTCATGCTTGTCGTACCAAGATTGTTAGGTGGTACTTCCAAAGGCTTTCAAAAGCAAGAAAATTTCGAGTCGGGTGTGGTCAGTGCTGGTTCTGCCAGAATCCGTTTATCTGCAAAATTCTATATCGTTGCTATTTTCTTTGTTATTTTTGATTTAGAAGCATTATATCTATATACCTATGCGGTATCGGTCAAAGAAGCAGGTTGGCTAGGATTTTGGACTATTGTGCTGTTTGTGGTAGAGCTGTTAATCGGTCTATATTATCTGCTCAAACTAGGGGCGCTTAACTGGTCACCTGCAGACAAAAAGCCAAAACCAAAACGTTTGGCTGCGGCGCCTGCGGGCTTTAATCTGGCGGAGATTACCCGCTTTAATGGTATTGAAGAGTTAGAAGTTGACCCTACTGGTAAAATCCCTGCACAGTTGTCTGGCGCAATGAACCAAAACCCAAACAATAACGCGATAAAATAAGAACCCGACTTTGCAATCTATGTTGCAAGGTCTTTTGCATTTGTAGTGACATAGAGCGAAATCCTGCTTTAAAAATCAAGGTGATCGAGCATTATGAAATATACATTAACCAAAGCCAATCCAGATGCCGACAGATTTCCCGCCCAAACCCGTCAAATTATTGACGAAGAGGAAGTCAATAAAAACGTCGTCATGACACGATTAGAAGATTTGACCCATAGCCTTGCAAACTGGGGTCGTAAGCATTCATTGTGGCCATTTAACTTTGGCACCTCGTGCTGCTATGTGGAGTATGCAACGACATTAACAGGCGTGCATGACTTGTCGCGCTTTGGCGCTGAGGTTATTCGCGCGTCACCACGCCAAGCTGACGTGATGATTGTGGCAGGTACTTGCTTTATGAAGATGGCGCCTGTTATTCAGCGTCTCTACGAGCAAATGCTTGAGCCTAAATGGGTCATCTCAATGGGTGCCTGTGCCAATTCAGGCGGCATGTACGATGTGTATTCAGTGGTGCAAGGCGTTGATAAAATCATTCCCGTCGATGTGTATATCCCTGGTTGCCCCCCACGTCCAGAAGCCTTGATTCAAGCCATCATGCTGCTGCAAGAATCGATTACTAAAGAACGTCGTCCACTCGGTATTCATGTCAATGACCAAGGTATCTACCAACCTGTCATGCAGCCAGAACGTGACCGTAAACAAGCCGAGCGCATCGCGGTCAAAAATCTACGCAGCCCCGATAACATTGATTAATGCTAGAGATTGATTAATGCTAGAGCAAGTCTTTGGATAGATTTAGGATGAATTTTCGCTAAGTAAAAGCTTATCGAATTGCGTTCAAAACAAAAAAGGTATTCCACTACCTTCTTAATAATTGTGAATGAGGAAAGTGCCACTCATGGTAACGGTAACTGATAATCAAGCACAAACTGATGTCCCAGCAGTGATTGCAGAATTAAATCGCAAGTTTGAGGGACAGTTTGTTGTACAAAAAACCTTTGACGCTTTTCCCACTATTTGGGTCAGCCGTGAACAGGTCATCGAAGTACTCATGTACCTTCGCACCTTGCCACAGCCTTACGTGATGTTACTGGATATTTCAGCGATTGATGAGCGCTTACGCCAGCATCGTAAAGACAGGGATGGCAATGCCTTGCCTGACAGTGATTTCACCGTGTTCTATCATCTAATGTCGCTAGAGCGCAACACAGACATCCGTATCAAAGTGGCGCTCAAAGAATCTGATTTACACATCCCTACGGCAACCCGCATTTGGCCCAATGCTAACTGGTATGAGCGCGAAGCGTGGGATATGTTTGGTATTACCTTTGATGGTCACCCCCATTTAACCCGTATTTTATTGCCAAAATACTGGGAAGGTCATCCACTGCGTAAAGAATACGCCTCTCGTGCAACTGAAGTACCGCCTTATTATCTCGATAAAGGCAAGCAGATGTTTGAGCAGGAAAACCTACGATTTATCCCAGAAGAGTGGGGCATGAAACGTAGTGGTCGTGACGAAGACTTTATGTTCCTAAACTTGGGTCCTAACCACCCTTCTGCGCATGGTGCCTTTCGCGTTGTGCTTCAGTTAGATGGTGAAGAGGTCATCGACTGTATTCCAGATATTGGTTATCACCATCGCGGCGCTGAAAAAATCGCTGAACGCCAAACTTGGCATTCATTTATTCCTTACACTGACCGTATCGATTATCTTGGCGGGGTGATGAATGAATTACCCTACATCATGTCAGTGGAAAAACTGGCAGGCATTACGGTGCCGGATCGCGCGAATACCATTCGTATCATGATGAGTGAGTTCTTCCGTATCACCAATAATTTGCTGTATTGGGGTACCTTTATTCAAGATGCGGGCGGTATGACGCCAGTATTTTATATGTTCGCCGACCGTCAAAAAGCCTATGATGTGATTGAAGCGGTAACCGGTTATCGTATGCACCCAGCGTGGTTTCGTATCGGTGGTACTGCGATGGACCTGCCAAACGGCTGGCACAAACTGGTTCGTGAATTCTTAGATTGGATGCCAAAACGTATCGATGAATACGTCAAAGCCACCATGAAAAACAAAGTACTACAACTGCGTACCCAAAACGTTGCCCAATACGATGCTAAATCTGCCCTTGCTTGGGGCGTATCAGGTCATGGTCTACGTGCCACCGGTATCCCTTATGATGTGCGTAAAGCGCGTCCTTATCTTGGCTATGAAAATTTTGATTTTGAAGTGCCCATTGAGTTTAATGGCGATGCATACGACCGCTGTTTGGTCAAAATTGAAGAGATTCGTCAGTCACTGCGTATCATTGAGCAATGTCTTAACAATATGCCAATGGGGGCATACAAAGCCGATCACCCACTGGCTGTCCCACCACCCAAAGACCGCACCTTAAATGACATTGAGACCTTGATTAACCACTTTATTTCAGTATCGTGGGGTCCTGTCATGCCAGAAGGCGAGTCCTCCTTTATGGTGGAAGCAGTGAAAGGTATTACCAACTATTATATTACGTCTGATCGCTCAACCATGAGTTACCGTACCCGTATTCGTACACCGACCTTTGCGCACTTACAGCAAATGCCGTCAGTGATTAATGGTAGCTTGGTTTCTGACTTAATTATTTATCTAGCGTCAATTGACGTTGTTATGGCAGACGTTGACCGTTAGGAGAAAACCACCGATGAAGATTGTAACTGATAAAACCCCAAAGGTGGATGTCGCAAGCATTCTAACCGAAGCAGAAATTCACGACATTCATGAATTTATGCATCACTACCCACAAAGCCGCGCGGCATCACTTGATGCGCTAAAAATTGTCCAACGCCGTAACGGCTGGGTGGATGATGCACAAGTCAACGCGATTGCTAATATCTTAAAAATCCCAGTCACCGATGTGGAAGGGGTTGCCACGTTTTATAACCGTATCTACCGTTCACCAGTTGGTCGTCATGTGATTTTGGTCTGTGACTCGATTGGTTGTTATTTGGTAGGTGCAGAGAATTTAGGTCAAGCTTTTGAGCGCACTTTAGGTATTAGTTTTGGTCAAACTACCCCAGACAATCGTTTTACCTTGTTACCCATTTGTTGTTTGGGTAACTGTGATAAAGGTCCAGCGGTTTTGATTGATGAAGATACCTACGGTCCTGTCCAAATTGAAGAGATTGCTGAATTGCTGGAGCAATACGCATGAATATAACCCGTCAAATTAATAATCGAAAAATTGGCAAATCACCCAGTCAATTGGGCGAGCAAAGCATTCCTATTTATGGTGATAAAGCAACAGCCACCAGTGAGACCAAGCCCCTGACTTGGCGTTTGGCGCATTATGACTCAGTGCTAGATTTGGCAACCTATGAAAGCCTAAAAGGGTTTGAAGGTCTAAAAAATGCCTTGGCTAAATCTGCCAAAGAAGTGGGCAACATGATTAAAGATGCCAACGTGCGTGGACGTGGTGGTGCAGGCTTTAATGCAGGTCTTAAATGGACCTTTATGACGCCACCCGATGGCGGACCCCGTTACTTGATTTGTAACGCAGATGAGATGGAGCCAGGCACGTTTAAAGACCGTCTATTAATGGAGCGCCTACCATTTCAGCTGATTGAAGGGATGATTATCTCAGGCTATGCCATTGGCGCAACCGCAGGGTATATTTTTATCCGTGGTGAGTACATTGAAGCCGCTAAACGCCTAAATAATGCATTAGATGAATGCCGTGCCAAAGGGTATTTAGGCGATAATATCCTAGGTTCAGGCTATAGCTTTGATTTACAAGTGCATACCGGTGCAGGTCGTTATATCTGTGGTGAAGAAACTGCGCTCATTAACTCACTTGAAGGTCGCCGTGCCAATCCACGTACCAAGCCACCCTTCCCACAAGTATCAGGGGCATGGGGTCGTCCCACTGTGGTCAATAACGTAGAGTCTTTAAACAACATGCCGGGCATCATGCTGCATGGCGTAGAATGGTATAAAGGCTTGGCACAAGGCAAATCAGAAAACCCCGGCACTAAAATTATGGGTTGTTCAGGTCTAGTCAATGAACCAGGGCTATGGGAACTGCCATTTGGTACTACCGCTCGCGAAATTATTTTTGATTATGCCAAAGGTATGAAAGACGGTCGTAAATTAAAAGCTTGGTTACCAGGTGGTGCGTCAACTGACTTCTTAACCGCCAGTGACGAGCATTTAGACCTGCCAATGGACTTTGAACCCATCATGAAAGCGGGTAGCCGTTTAGGTACCTGCTTGATTATGGTGGTAGATGAATCGCAAGATATGGTGTCACTGTCGCTCAATTTGCAAAAATTCTTTGCCCGTGAATCCTGCGGTTGGTGTACGCCTTGCCGTGATGGGTTGCCATGGGGAGTCAAAACCTTGCATGCCATCGATACAGGCAATGGTCAACCTGTCGATATTGACGTATTGCGCCAATTGACCAAAGATTTGTGGTTAGGTAAAACCTTCTGTGCCCACGCACCGGGTGCGGTTGAGCCATTACAAAGTGCGTTAAAATACTTTTTACCAGAATTTGAAGCCAAAATTGGTAACAATGTGGCGCCTGAAGAACAATTGTCCCCAACGGGCGTGCCTTCATCTGCAAATAGCGGAAAAGTTGAAGTGTATCAACCGGTTAAGGCCACCAATGGGCAATCAGTGTAAGGAATTAGCATGGCAATTATTCATATAGACGGTCAAGACGTCGAAGTTGATGGTGCCGATAACTTGCTACAAGCTTGTTTATCGCTTGGCATCGATATCCCTTATTTTTGTTATCATCCAGCATTGGGCTCGGTGGGTTCTTGCCGCCAATGTGCCGTCAAGCAATATAATAACAAAGAAGATTATGAAGCGGGTCGTGGTCGTTTGGTCATGTCGTGTATGGTCAATCCGACCCCAGACATGTGGATCTCAGTGACGGATGCAGAAGTGAAAAACTTCCGTAAAAGCTTGGTTGAGTTCTTAATGACTAATCACCCCCATGACTGTCCAACCTGTGAAGAGGGCGGTCATTGTCACTTGCAAGATATGACCTACATGTCAGGTCACAATCATCGTAAATACCGCTTTACTAAACGTACTCACCAAAACCAAGACTTGGGTCCATTTATCAATCATGAGATGAACCGCTGTATCGCTTGTTATCGCTGCGTGCGTTATTACAAAGACTATGCAGGTGGTGAGGATTTAGGGGTTTACGCATCAGCAAGCCGTGTGTACTTTGGTCGTGATAAAGACGGTCAGTTTGAAAGTGAATTTTCAGGCAACCTTACCGAAGTTTGTCCAACCGGGGTATTTACCGACAAAACTCACTCAGAGCGCTACAATCGTAAATGGGACATGCAATATGCCCCAAGCATTTGTCATGGCTGTTCGGCAGGTTGTAATATCTCAGCGGGTGAGCGCTATGGTGAATTGCGCCGTATCGAAAACCGTTTTAATGGTGAAGTCAACGCTTACTTCCTCTGTGACCGTGGTCGTTTCGGCTATGGTTATGTCAATCGTGTTGACCGTCCGATCTTAGCGGTAGAGCGTATCAATGGTAAACAAACCAATCTAAGCATTGACCATACTATCGATGCCATCAAAAATCGGTTGCAAGGCAAAAAAGCCGTCGGTATTGGTTCACCTGTTGCCAGCCTTGAATCAAACTATGCCCTAAAACGCTTAGTCGGTGCCGAAAATTTTAGTATTGGTATTACCAGTCAAGAAAAAACTGTGGTACAAAAATGCATCGATGTATTGACCACAGAAAACATTCATAATCCAAGCATGCGTGAGATTGAGGATTATGATGCGGTATTAATTTTGGGTGAAGATATTACCCAAACCAGTCCACGTATTGCACTGGCAGTACGCCAAGCGGCAAAAAATCGCGCCAAACAAATGGCAGATGCGCTAAAAACGCCAGATTTCTTGGCAGAGCCTGTGGCTCGTATCGGTCAAAAAGACTACAGCCCAATCTTTATTGTGGATGTCAAAGATACGCGCCTTGATGATATTGCTGAAGTAAGCTGCGTTGCTACCCCAAGCGATATCGCTGAACTAGGCTTTAGCATTGCTGAGCACATGAAAACGTTGGCTACCTCACAATTACCAAAAGATTTGGTCATCGATGAAGACGATAATACTGATATGCAAGCATTTGCTAAACATATCGCCCAGACGCTGCTTAAAGCAACCAAACCACTTATCATCTCAGGCTCGTCACTGTACCACACCGCCATCATAGAAGCGGCGGCACAAATTGCCAATATTGCTGAGCAAAAACGTGGTGAAGTGGTCATTTATGAAAAAGGCGTGGTTGAAGCCCACAACGTCCAAGTGGATGCAGAAATTGCCAAAATCGATGCAGAGCAAGCCAAACTCAAACAAGAGATGGATGAAGCGGCATTTGCTGAACAAGCCAAGCAAGTTAAACGCCCAAGCCGTATGAACCCGACCAAAGGCTATCAAGAAAAAGCCGGTTTGTACTTATCAGTACCTGCTGCCAATAGCATAGGCGTCAACTTGCTCGGTGGTAAAGCGATTGATGAATTAGGTGATGATGCCGATGTGGTGATTGTCATGGAAAATGACATCAGCCGCCGCTTAACCGCTGAGCAAATGAACCAATTGCTAATCAACAAATCATTGATTGTACTTGATCATGAAGCTTACCAATGGCATAACCAGGCTGATGTAATGGTACCTGTAGCAACCTTTGCAGAAGCGGACGGTACACTAATCTCAGCAGAAGGTCGTGCACAGCGTTTCTTCCAAGTCTATGATCCCGTTTACTATCGCCCGCACAGCATGGTGAAAGAAAGCTGGCGTTGGTTGCATGCGGTAGAGTCTGAGCTCAATGGCCGTGCGATTGACTGGACGCAGCTTGATGATGTGATTACTGCGGTCGCAGACACCAATCCACAATTAGCCGCAATCAGACAAGCAGCGCCATCAGCCGATTACCGTATTACTGGTCTAAAAGTCGCGCGTGAGCCACGCCGTTATTCAGGTCGTACAGCGATGCGTGCACCGATTTCTGTGCATGAGCCAGAGCAGCCTAAAGATATCGATACGGGCCTCACCTTCTCACAAGAAGGTTATGTGGGCACCCAAACGGATTCATCAATGATTCCATTTGCTTGGTCAGCAGGTTGGAACTCACCGCAAGCTTGGAATAAATACCAAGATAAAGTGGGTGGTCATCTAAAACATGGCGATCCAGGGGTGCGTATTTTTGATGCGTTAACGCCATTGCCAAAACGTGAGTATATTGCGCCTGCGGCAGCTAGCCAACAAGGTTCCACCCAGCTAGTGCCTGTGTATAATATTTTTGCGAGTGATGAACTCACTGCCCGTAGTGACGTGGTCGCCTCACAATTGCTACCAGCTGCTTTTAGTGTATCAACGGATGATGCGGATAAATGGCAGTTGCAATCAGGTGATATGTTAACGGTCACAGTGAAGGGTGTAACGACCACATTACCTGTGCAGCTTGTCGATTATTTAGCCGAAAGCTGTGTGGGCTATCCTGTGGGTCAGGCGGGTGAATTAGAAGCCCTGCTAGGGCAGCCTTATACGGAGATCAGTATCGTAAAATCAGCAACTACCAACACTGTCGTACCACCAGCAGCTAATAATGGTGGCGTGACAGCTCAAGTAACTCCAGGGGAGGGGGTATAATGGATTATTCTGTTAGACAGATGCCCGATTTACCTGCATGGCTGGCTGGGGTAATGTCCCCTGAAGCTTGGTCAATTGTATTTTTGGCAGTGCAATCAATTGTTATTTTCTTGGCGGTGGTGATTTTTGCTGCGTTGATGATTCCTTATGAACGTCGCATGTTGGCACTATGGCAAGACCGTTATGGTCCAAACCGTGTGGGTTGGCAAGGTTCGCTACAAGTTGCCGCGGATATGCTTAAAATCTTCTTTAAAGAAGACTGGACACCCAAATTTGCCGATAAATTTATCTTTATCTTGGCGCCTGCGATTTCATTGTTTACCGCTTTAGCCGCTTATATCATTGTACCAGTTACGCCATCACTCGGTGGCGCAGACTGGAGCATCGGTATTTTGTTCTTTTTTGCGATGGCAGGGTTGGCGGTTTATGCCGTGATGTTTGGTGGCTGGGCATCAGCCAATAAATATGCCTTGCTCGGTGGTCTACGTTCTGCTGCCCAAACCATTAGTTATGAAGTCTTTCTCGGATTATCGCTAATGGGTGTGGTGGCGTTGGCAGGGTCATTTAACTTACGCGATATCGTATACTCACAAGCGGGTGGTTTTTGGCACTGGAATGTGTTTGGTCAAATTTTAGGGTTCTTAACCTTTATGGTCGCAGGTGTGGCAGTCACCCACCGTTTCCCATTTGACCAGCCAGAAGCAGAGCAAGAATTGGCAGAAGGTTATCATGTTGAATACTCAGGTATGAAATTTGGTATGTTCTTTGTCGGTGAGTATGTGAATATCGTGTTGGTATCATCGCTGATTACTATTTTATTCTTTGGTGGTTGGTTGCCATTATTTGATGGACTGAGTTTTATCCCGCCGATTATTTGGTTCATGTTAAAAACGCTGTTTTTCATGACCATGTTTGTATTGGCGCGTGGTGCGCTGATGCGTCCACGTTATGACCAAGTAATGAACTTTGGCTGGAAAATTTGTCTACCCATTACCTTGATTAATTTACTCGCGACGGCAGCCTTCATATTATGGCGCACCCATGGTGTAGGGTAAGGTGGAGATTAACGTATGTATTTGACTATGGTAAAAAACACGATTACGGGTTTTGGCTCAATTCTGCGAACCCTAATCATGGTCGCAAGTCATGCGACCCGTAAACGTGATACGATTTTATACCCAGAACAACCTGTTCCGGTACCGCCGCGTTTTCGGGGGCGGATTGTACTGACACGTGATCCAGATGGGGATGAGCGCTGTGTGGCGTGTAATTTATGTGCTGTCGCTTGCCCAGTGGGTTGTATTTCACTGCAAAAAGCAGAACGTGAAGACGGACGCTGGTATCCAGAGTTTTTCCGTATTAATTTTTCGCGTTGTATCTTTTGTGGTATGTGTGAAGAAGCGTGCCCGACAACGGCCATTCAGATGACGCCAGATTTTGAGCTCGGTGAATATAACCGTCAAAACTTGGTGTATGAAAAAGAGCATTTGTTAATTTCAGGCCCGGGTAAATTTCCTGACTACAATTATTACCGTGTGACTGGGATGGCGACCAAAGATAAACCTAAAGGGGCGCACCAAAATGAGTCTGCGCCGATTGATTTACGGAGTTTATTGCCATGATAAGCGGAGCAACGATAGGGTTTTATTTATTAGCGATTGTCGCTATTTTGGCTAGTTTGCGCGTGATTACTCGTACCAATCCTGTGCATGCGTTATTAAACATGATTGTCACGCTGCTGGCGTTATCCGGTATTTTCTTTGCCTTAGGCGCGCCATTTGCTGGTGCGCTTGAAATCATCGTTTACGCCGGTGCGATTATGGTTCTGTTCGTTTTTGTGGTGATGATGCTAAACTTAGGTACCCAAAGCACCTTAGAAGAAGAAAGCTGGTTATCATCCTCGGCTTGGGCAGTGCCGGCAGGACTTGCATTTATTGTGGGTTTGACGCTGTTTAGTTTGATTGGCATGAAACATGGTTCTGAAGGAATGATGCCAGCGTTTATTGGGGTGGAGCCAGTTACGCCAAAAATGATCGGTGCCAAATTATTTACCGAATATTTATTGTTGGTCGAAATTGCAGGGTTTTTATTACTAGCGGGTTTGGTGGCGGCTTATCATTTGGCAAAATCTGCCTTGGATGATGAAAACGAAAGTCATAATAGTGAGCTTGGTAATACCATACAACCTGCCTTAACGAATTTTATTGATAAAGAGCCCAGCCAACCGGCTGTGTTACGCGAAGTTCAGGAGGAGAAGGCATAATGGGACACTTTCCATTAGAGCATGTGCCATTAGAGCACGGTCTAATCTTGTCAGCGATTTTGTTTGCCATTGGTTTTTGTGGTGTGATGGTACGACGTAATTTTTTGTTTATGTTGATGAGTCTTGAGATTATGATGAATGCTGCTGCCTTAGCATTTGTAGTGGCAGGTAGTCGCTGGGTCAGTCCTGACGGACAAATTATGTTTATTTTGGTGCTAACTTTGGCAGCCGCTGAAGTTGCAATTGGGTTGGCTATTCTTTTACAGTTTTATCATAAGCGTGGTCATTTAGATGTCGATACGGCAAATGAGATGAAAGGGTGAAATCAAAATGAGTATGTTACCTTTAACCTTTATGCTGCCGCTGATTGGCTTTCTGATTCTAGCGACCATGCGTGACCGCTTAAGCGAAAACGCAGCCGCAGTGGTCGGTGTCGGCAGTATGGGTTTGGCTGCTTTGTGTGCCTTGATGGCAGGCAGTGATTTTTTAATGAACCACCCACAAGGCGCTGTCATTAATCAGCCATTGTGGACGTGGATGCAAGTCGGTAGTTTTGCCCCAAAATTTGGTCTCATGCTCGATGGTTTGGGCGTGACCATGATGGGCGTAATTACCGGTGTCGGTTTTTTAATTCATATTTTCGCGTCATGGTATATGCGCGGTGAAACAGGCTACGCAAGATTTTTTAGCTATATGAACCTGTTTGTCGCAAGTATGTTGTTACTTGTGCTTGCTGATAATTTAGTGCTGTTGTACTTAGGTTGGGAAGGCGTTGGTATCTGTTCTTACTTATTGATTGGTTTTTATTATCACGAGCGCGCCAATGGCCGTGCTGCGATGAAAGCCTTTACCGTAACCCGTGTGGGTGATGTGTTCTTGGCGTTTGGCTTATTCTTGTTGTTCCGTGAATTGGGTACGTTAAACATCTCAGATATCAATGCCAATGTATCGCAAATGCTAACGTCGGCAGGGTCCACGGTGACGATTTTTGGTCATAGCTATCCTACCATCAAAGTTGCGGCTGTGATGCTAGTACTGGGTGCGATGGGTAAGTCTGCACAGATTCCGCTGCATTCTTGGCTTGCCGATGCGATGGCAGGTCCTACGCCTGTTTCAGCCTTGATTCATGCGGCAACGATGGTTACCGCAGGTGTGTACTTAATTGCCCGTTTACATCCTGTGTTCTTATTGACCCCTGATGTATTGGCAAGTTGGGTGGGTATCGTTGGGGCAACAACATTGTTGGTTGCGGGTTTCTGTGCGCTGGCACAAACCGATATCAAACGTATCTTAGCTTATTCGACCATGAGTCAAATCGGCTATATGTTCTTGGCATTAGGGGTAGGCGCTTGGCAAGTTGCGATTTTCCACTTGATGACCCATGCGTTCTTTAAAGCTTTATTATTCCTAGGGTCAGGTGCTGTTATCTTGGCTTACCATCATGAGCAAAACATCTTTAAAATGGGTGGCTTGTTCTATAAAAATAAATTCCTATTTGCGGTGTTTGCGATCGGGGGTGGGGCACTTGCTGCGATTCCTTGGATTACAGTTGGTTACTACTCAAAAGATGAAATCATTTGGGAAACCTTTGCATCAGGTCATATGAATTTATTCTGGATGGCAGTGGTAGGTGCGTTTTTAACCTCGATTTATACGTTTCGTATGATTTGGATTGTGTTCTTTGGTGAAGAAAAAACGCCTATTCACGATCTTAAAGGTTGGACGTACTGGCTGCCGCTCGCGGTATTGCTAGTGTTATCAACTGCGGTGGGGGCGATGATTCATCCACCATTAGCAGGCGTATTGCCACAGAGTTTTAGCGTGATTCACCCTGAGGTAGAATCAGGTAAACACACGGCAGAAATGATTGTGATGGCTGCGATGTTGGCGGGTTTGATTGTGGGTGCTTTCTTGTTTGCACTGGATAAAGGTCGCATTGTGAGTAAGTTTAACCAAACAGGTTTGGGCCGTGCGCTTAATTACTGGTGCTATCATGGTTTAGGCTTTGATGCTTTGTATGATATTGTATTTGTTAAACCATTCTTATTGATTGGTAAATTAATCAAAAATGACCCGATTGACCGTACTTGGAATATTTTACCAGCCCTATCGCTGGCAGGTAACCGAGTGGCGACATGGTTCCAATCAGGCTCGATTCGTGGGTATGCTGCAAGCTTTGGTCTTGGCATGGCAGTATTGTTGGTGTTGGTAATGATGATGATAGGGAAGTAACAGTTATGCAAAATAATCTCTTATTACCCGCCTTGATATTTATTCCAATCATTGCAGGTTTTCTGTGTTGGTTGGTTGAAAAAGTTGATGAACGTTTTCCGCGGTGGATTGCGTTTCTTGGCATGCTATTAACGTTTTTGATTACGGTAGCTATTTGGCAAAACGGTAACTTTATTGGTGCAGCACAAACCATTGCTGAGGTGACTGCTAAACCGACTTGGTTGGCAGAGTTTCAACTACCTTGGATGCCCTCATTGGGGGTCAGTTTCCATCTGGCCATTGATGGGTTATCGCTGTTGATGGTGAGCCTAACAGCCTTCTTAGGTATGATGGCGGTGGCGTGTTCATGGGGTGAGATTACTCGCCGTGTGGGCTTCTTCCATCTTAATCTACTTTGGAGTCTGGGCGGTGTTATTGGTGTTTTCCTAGCAATCGATATGTTTTTGTTCTTCTTCTTTTGGGAGATGATGTTAGTTCCTATCTATTTCTTGATTGCAATTTGGGGACACAATGCGATTGGTGGTAAAACCAAAGAATATGCCGCAACCAAATTCTTTATTTATACCCAAGCATCGGGTCTGATTATGTTGATTGGTATTTTGATTTTGGTGATGATTCATGCATCAACCACAGGTCAAATAACTTTTAACTATATGGACTTGCTAGGTACAGATCTTGGTAAATGGCAATACCCAATCATGCTGATGTTCTTTATTGGCTTTGCGGTTAAATTACCAATTTTCCCACTGCATGGCTGGTTACCCGACGCGCACGCGCAGGCACCGACTGCAGGCTCGGTGGATTTGGCTGGTATTTTGATTAAAACCGCGGCGTATGGTCTATTGCGGTTTGTCCTACCACTATTCCCAGAAGCTAGTGCTCAGTTTGCACCGATTGCGATTACCTTGGGCGGTATTGGTATTTTCTACGGGGCTTGGCTTGCGTTTATGCAGCAAGATATCAAGCGGTTACTGGCTTATACCAGTATTTCACACATGGGTTTTGTGGTACTTGCGTTGTATGCCGGTACGTTAATTAGTTTCCAAGGCTTGATGATTCAAATGTTGGCACATGGTCTTAGCTCAGCGGCATTATTTATCATGAGCGGTCAGCTTTATGAGCGTCTACATACCCGTGATTTGAGCCAAATGGGTGGTATGTGGGGTCAAATGCGTTATTACCCACCGTTACTTATGTTCTTTGCCGCGGCATTATTAGGTATTCCAGGTACTGGTAACTTTATTGGTGAGTTCTTAATTCTTCTAGGGTCTTTTGCCTCGCATCCTGTGGCAGTGGTGTTTGCCACCTTTAGCTTAGTCGTTGCAGGTTTATACGCATTAATTATGATTTATAAAGCATTATTTGGTACGCCAACAGCGACGATTGAAAAAATGTCACCAATGCGTGATATCAATGCGCGTGAAGCGGCAATCTTGTTGGTGCTTGCGTTTGGTTTAATATGGTTAGGGCTATATCCGCAATCATTCTTAGATACCTCTGATCACAGTATGCAGTGGATTAGTGAGGCATATCATGTCCAGCAAGTTGTACCTACTTCTCAAGAGCCATTTGCTCATATGGAGGTAAAATAGATGAATCCTATTATTCCATTTGCTAGCAATGTGTTCATGCCATTGTTTCCAATGATTTTAATTTCAATTACCACGGCGGTGGTGATGATTGCCATTGCCATGAAGCGTTCAAATTTTGTGGCAGGCACCCTTAGTGTCATTGGTCTTAATGCCGCCTTGTTTGTTGTGCTGATACAGTTATTGGGTGGCAATCCTGATAGCATGTTGCATGGTCTTTATGAGTTATTTACGCCATCGCAAGGCTTGATTGCTCCCTTATTTGTGGTGGATAGCTTTGCCCAGTTCAATATGGTGATTATTTTAATCAGCTCATTGGCGTGTTTTACCTTGGCGTATGGTTATATTGAGGGCTATGGCGACAACAAAGAAGAATTGTATTTGCTAATGCTTATCTCAACATTGGGCGCGCTGTTTATGGTATGCGCTGATAACTTAGCCTCTTTCTTTGTCAGCTTAGAGTTATTATCGGTACCGCTATATGGTATGTTGGCTTATACTTATGCGCGCGGTAAATCGTTAGAAGCGGGTTTCAAATACCTCATTTTATCGGCGACAGCCTCTGCTACCATGTTGATGGGTATGGCGTTAATCTACTCAAACACCGGGACTTTATCGTTCCGTCAAATTGGCATGGCAATCGTACCCATGTTTCAAAATGGTATAATTATGCCGGTTTTGGTGGTGGGTACGGCATTAATGCTATTTGGTATCGCCTTTAAACTCTCAGCGGTACCATTTCATACTTGGACATCAGACGTTTACCAAGGTGCCCCTGCACCTGTGGCGACTTTCTTAGGCAGTGTATCCAAAGTAGCTATGATGGCGTTAGGGTTACGTTTTTTACTGTCTACGGCAACCTTAGCCTTGCCAGCAATCAATACCTTGATTGTGGTGATTGCCAGCTTATCGATGATTATCGGTAACGTACTGGCACTTCGTCAACAAAATATAAAACGTCTGTTAGCTTATTCCTCCATTGCGCATATCGGGTATGTCTTAGCCATCATTAGCGCAGTGAAAGTTGAATCGGCGGGTTTTGTCAGCCTTTACATGGCAGTTTATGCGTTTACCACCATTGGTGCGTTCGGTGTCGTGACTATCATGTCAAGCCCGTATAAACGTCAAGGCGAGGCGGAATTGGTTGACAACTTCCAAGGTATTTTTTGGCAACGTCCTGTACTGACCGCTGTATTGACTGTGATGCTGTTATCATTGGCAGGTATTCCATTGACCGCAGGCTTTATCAGCAAATTCTTTGCAATTTTTGCTACGGTTTCAGCGCAAAGTTGGTGGCTCACTGCCATGATTATCGTGGGTAGTGCGATTAGCTTGTATTACTATCTAAATCTTATGGTCACCTTGTTTAGACGTCCCCAAGCAGTGCAGCCGCACGATGCGGTCAATCATTGGGGTGTTCAAGCAGGCGGCATTATGGTATTGTTGGTGACGTTAGCGGTATTGTACTTTGGTATTTTCCCCGAAACGTTATCAAAAATTATCACGCTAGTTCGTATGTATTAATCGAATTTTAAGACTGCGACATAAAAAAGCGTATCTTAGCTCATTAAGGTACGCTTTTTTGTTTATAATGATGCAAAAAAAATGGTCAAGATAACATGTCAGATGATAAAAGTATTCGCGTTAAAGTGATTGAAGTGACCCGTTGGGCACCGACTCTGCTAAGTTTCAAAGTCACGCGCCCCGATGGCTTTAAATTTACCGCAGGGCAATTTGTTAGGCTCGGTATCCATGGTAAAGATTTGCAATATTTTGCACAAAACCATGACGCCAAGTTAATAACTTCTGAGACACAAGGTGATGAGGCGCAGGGTTATGAGACGCAAGGTCAGCTCGTTGACCTTGATGGCTATGTGTTTCGCGCGTATTCTGTCGCGTCTTCGCCCTATGATGAATTTATTGAATTTTTCTCGGTGGTCATTCCTGAAGGGGAATTTACCAGTAAGGTTAATCATATCCAAGTGGGCGATAGTTTATTGCTCAATACCACGCCATTTGGCTATTTGACCTTAGCCCGCTACCAGTTACCCCTACCCAATGATTTGTGGTTGCTGGCAACTGGCACAGGTTTAGCCCCATTTTTATCGATTTTAAAGACCATTGAGGTATGGCAGCAATATCAGCGCATTATTTTGGTGTACAGCGCACGCACCTCACAAGAGCTTGCTTATCAAGCGGAGATTGGCTCAATTAAGTCAATCTATGGCGACAATGGGGCAGCGTTTGTATTTTTGCCCATTGTCACGCGAGAAGCAGATTATGCGGGAGAAAAAGCGCGTATTCCCAACTTGATATTGTCGGGCAAGTTAACCGAGTTGGTAGGGCAAAAACTGGATAAAGAGCGTAGTCACGTGATGCTGTGTGGTAATCCACAAATGGTCGAAGATACCAAAGAAGCCTTAAAATCGATTGGGTTGACCATGAATCGGCGCGGCGAAGGCAATATCGCCGTTGAAAACTATTGGTAAGCATCCCGTTAATTGGTAAAGCACAATCGGTAAAAAATCAGTAAAGCAAAAGCGGTAAAGGATGAGGGTTGATACCCGTGAAAAAATACTAAGCCGCTTTTGTGGCGTTATCGGTCACTGCAGGATTATCCGCTTCGGTAATTAATTGGTCACTACTACCTATGTTGAGAATTTCACCGACGTTGGCATTGGCTCTCAGCAGTAGTTGCTGTTCAGCAAGATAGCCATGATTCACCTGCACTTTGCGCAGCGTTGCCATGATTTTTTCGTTTTTTTTCAGCCAGCGACCAATATCGAGATACAAGATATCATCTTTTTGCTGCACCAAATTGATTTTCTCCAAAATCATGCCAAGCGGGTCTTTCTTTAACACCCGTTTATAAAACCAAAGCGCCGCATGAATCGCTTTTGATTTCAGATATGAATCTGAATACAAGGCAATGACATCGGTGTCAGTCAATTGCTGAAATACAAAGCGTTGGCGATAACGGTCAAATTGGGCATGTACCACACCTAAATTGACAGCAAGATCAGCGTAGATGCCACTATAGTTAATCGTTGCATACAGTCGAAGCCAGCCTTCATGAATCTCTAGATGCATACTCAATATCGCTTTGACTTTTTCAACCACAAATTTTTGAATGGCATCGTTTAGCTGTTTTTCGGTGGCGGGCACGATAAACTCTTGACCGGCAAAATCTTCAATTTTTTCATACCACGTTTGCGATTTTTTCATCAGCTCACGTGCGATTTCTTCAGAATGGGTGGCAAAAAATTCATCCAGTTGCGTTTTGCTTGTTATCACTATCGTTTCTCAGTTTTTTTATATTTGTATTGAAAGCTATTATTGTAGTCAGTTTTTGGGCATTGTAAAGTTGCTAATCATAAAGCCACTAATAATAAAGTTGCTGAACCGTCTACAAAAAATCTTGTAGCATTAACTGCTAAACATTGATTGCTACTTGTTAATTGCTAACCACTCATTGCTGATGGCGTATGAATTTAGCTTCAGCCAATGTTTGATTTAATCTATAATATCTGCGCGTTATAATACATGAGTGATTTGTATTTTTTTGGCAAGGTTGTAGTGCTAG
Source organism: Enhydrobacter sp. 8BJ (assembly GCA_902506225.1). Taxonomy (GTDB): domain Bacteria; phylum Pseudomonadota; class Gammaproteobacteria; order Pseudomonadales; family Moraxellaceae; genus Faucicola. The sequence continues at coordinate 1,031,825 of LR733345.1, forward strand.
TTTCCTAGTGATAGTGTCCTAATCGTTCAAAGGGTTATAGTTTGGTGTATAGCAAAGACAGTCACCGTGATGTTTTTCAAAAGTTAATGCCACATACTGCGGCTGGCAAAGACAGCGTCATGCTATTGGCTACGATTACGGCGGTGGCAATTCATGCGGCTGTTATTTTTGGTATCCAATTTGAAGATAAAAGCTCACCAACCGCAGCGGTGCAAGAAGTTACCACGGTGTTGACCGAAAATCTGCAAAAGAATGAAAAAGCCGATTTTATTGCCAATGCCGGCCAGCAAGGTGGCGGTGAGTCCAACGAAAAGCTACGGCTTGAAAACAATACCATGAGTCCTTTAGAAGACCAAGCAATCAATGAAACCGATGATATCGTGAGTCAAGAACGCCAAACGCGTCAACAAGCGTTTCAAGAAAGTTATTTACGTACCACGTTAAGCTTTGAAAAAATCCGCAGAGAAAATAATAATAAAAAACAAGATGATAGCGAAAATCTAGCCGCGCAAGAACAGCGGGTACAGGCACAAATTGCCACCCTTGAAACCAAAATCAGCAGTAACCGCCAATTACTAGCCAAAAAATCTGCGGTCAAAACTATCAGCAGTAACTCCACCACCACGGGTGAAGCCGCGCGCTATATCGAGAATTTTCGCCAACAAGCCTATCATATTGGCAACCAGCAATATCCCCAAGAAGCCCGCGCCAAAGGCATCAAAGGCGATGTCATGCTGATGGTGATTATTGAGCCTAACGGGCAAGTCAAATCCATCAAAGTGTTACAGTCATCAGGTGCTACCATCTTGGATGAAGCAGCAAAAAATTCGGTGCGTAAAGCCGCGCCATTTGGTAAGTTCTCAAAGGAAATGCAAGATTATTTGGAGCTGCGCATTATCCGTACTTGGCGATTTGGTGATACCTTAACCGTCGATGACCAAAACCCCGCAATTTAACTTTTCACTAACTATGCTAAAGGCTGTCCTATGTCAACCGTACTACACAAAGAATTGGCGCTATTTGACCTCGATAACACCCTCATTGATACTGATAGTGACTATATGTGGGGCGAGTTTTTGGTCAAACATAATTTGGTAGAAGAATCGCTGTATCGTGCTAAAAATCGGGAGTTTTATGAGCACTATATCGCAGGAACGCTCGATGCGGTCGTCTATAATGAGTTTGTGGCAGGCTTTTTAAAACAGCATACTTTAGCCCAGTTACACGAATGGCGTGAACAATATTTGCAAGATGAAATCGCGCCAAAAGTGCGTCCAAAAGCGGTTAACGCCATCCAATCACATTTACAAGCAGGGCATGATGTGGTGGTGATTTCTGCCACCAATGCCTTTGTGGTCAAAGCGATTGCTAACAAATTATTTTTGGTAGAGGAAGATAATATTTTAGCCACTGAGCTTGAAGTTACCGAGCAGGGGTACACGGGTAAGGTCGCAGGGCAGCCAAACTTTAAAGAAGGCAAAATCATTCATTTAAAAAATTGGATTGCTCAAAAAAACGCACAAGGCATTACTTACACCAAAACTTATGCCTATTCGGATTCAAAAAATGATTTGCCGCTATTAGAATGGGCGGATGTGGCGATTGCGGTATGTCCTGATGATACCCTACATGCGCATGCCTTAGCGCATCATTGGGCAGTGGAAGATTGGTCGATGAAAGCACAGGCGTAGTAGGCGACAGCTAAGATGAATCCAGTGACAGATTCAGGTATAATGGCTCATTTTTCATAGTAACACGTTAAGGTAACATCGCATGGAAATCAACCCGTATTTAGAGCATATCAAAGACTTAACAGACCGTGGCAACCAGCTTCGGGGGTATCTTTGACATCGAAGCCAAGCAAGAGCGTTTGGAAGAAGTCAATTTAGAGCTTGAAAACCCAGAATTGTGGAACGACCCAGAGCGTGCCACCAAAATCAGTAAAGAAAAATCGCAGCTTGATAATGTCATTGGCGTGATTACCGCTTTAGATGACAAGTTAGAAGACGCCAAAGCCATGATTGACTTAGCGGTGGAAGCCGATGATGCAACGCTATTGGCAGACGTACAAGCGGAACTCGATGAGGCCGAAGCCAAAGTCGCAGATTTAGAGTTTAAACGTATGTTTAGCGGTGAGATGGATGGCAACAATTGCTATGTTGATATCCAGTCAGGCTCAGGCGGTACTGAAGCACAGGACTGGGCAGAGATGCTGCTGCGGATGTATTTGCGCTGGTGTGAATCACATGGCTTTAAAGCCGAAATCATGGAACTATCAGCAGGTGGGGTCGCAGGGATTAAAAGCGCATCGATTCATGTCAAAGGTGACTATGCGTTTGGCTGGTTACGTACCGAAATCGGCGTGCATCGTTTGGTGAGAAAATCACCGTTTGATAGCAACAACGGTCGCCACACGTCGTTTGCGGCGGTGTTTGTATCGCCTGAGATTGATGATAATATCGAGATTGATATCAACCCTGCCGATTTACGCATCGATACTTATCGCTCAAGCGGTGCAGGCGGTCAGCACGTTAATACCACCGACTCTGCGGTACGTATCACCCACCAACCGACAGGGATTGTGGTTGCGTGTCAAAATGAACGTAGCCAACATGCCAACAAAGACACGGCAATGAAAATGTTACGTGCCAAACTGTACGAGCGTGAAATGATGCAGCGTATGGAAAAGCAACAAGCGCTAGAAGATACCAAGTCGGATATCGGTTGGGGTAGTCAAATTCGCTCGTATGTGCTGGATGACTCGCGGATTAAGGATTTGCGTACGGGAGTGGAAACTTCCAATACACAGGCGGTGCTAGATGGTGATTTGGATAAATTTATCGAAGCAAGCCTAAAAGCAGGGCTTTGATTTAACTGCATTGGCCACAATAACCCATTGCTAATTTATCCGCACTTGCTAAAATTAGAGGATCAATTTTTTAGTTGATGCTCTTTTTTTTCATAAGGATTTGATATGCTGTACCAATGGCAAGACAAAAAACCCACCTATCAAGCACCCTTCACAGGCTGGGTCGCAGACTCGGCTGAAATCATTGGCGATGTACATCTAGCCGATAACGTCAGTGTATGGTTTGGCGCGGTGATACGCGCGGACAATGCGCCGATTTATTTGGGCAAAAATAGTAATGTGCAGGAAAACAGTGTGATACACACCGATGAAGGTATCGCCGTCACCATTGGCGAAGGCGTGACGATTGGGCATTTGGCGATGCTACACGGCTGCACCGTTGGTGATAATAGCTTGATTGGTATCGGTGCGATTGTGCTCAATAATGCCCAAATCGGCAAAAACTGCATCATCGGTGCCAATGCGCTTGTCACCGAAAATATGCAAATCCCAGATAATTCCATCGTGATGGGAAGCCCAGCTAAAGTTGTCAAAACCTTGCCGCAGGCGCGTGAAGTGATGCTTCAACAATCTGCTTTACATTATGTTGATAAAGCCCATGCTTTTAAAGCAGGGCTTAAACCTCTAGCGATTGAGTATTAAGTTTTTTGCGTATTAAGTTTTTATAAAGTAATTCAAAAAAAATTAGACCAAAAAAAGGATAGTCAATTTACTATCCTTTTTTTATGCAATACATGATTAAGCAATACGTTGTCTTAACGCTACCGCACGTTCTACCAATGCCGTGTTGTTACTGTCTTTGATTTCATCAAGCAAGCGTTTGGCACTGTCGTATTCCCCTAAATTCACATACTGTTCTGCCAAATCTACGTTTAACGTATCTGTGTCGATATCCTTAATCACATCGAGTATCGCTGATAAATCTTCAACAACTGGTGCTGTTGTTGGGCTTGCGTTATCTGCCACCGATGTCGTTTCAAGACTAGCGGTTGGGGTTGTAGTTGTCTGATTAGTTGCTTGAGTATCTGCGTCATCAAAAGATAAATCAATCAAGTAATCTGATGGGGTAGGCTCAGTAACCAAGACATTTGACGTAGCGTCTTGCGCTTTGGTCGTGTCATCGTCTAACGCAAAATCAAACATATCATCTGAGATAAGTAGCGTATCAGATTGGCTAGGAGCTTTAACTTCTCTAGGAGCTTTGACTTCTGCCAAGTCAACAACAGGCTCAGCGACTGATGGGGTGGCAGGTGGGGCTAATGTGGCTGCTTCTGCTTGGCGTAGTAATTCATCATCCAAATCAAACGATGCAATATCTGTGGCTTCATCACTTGCAACCGGTACAGAAGTCGCTGCATCGGAAAATAGATTGTTAGATGCTTTAGTATCTGACGCGTCAAAGCTTAAGTCGGCTTCTGTAGTAACGTCATTGGTTGGAGTAACCGCTGGCTCCGCGTTCAAATCAAAGTCGAAATCAAACTCATCTGCGATGTTGTTGTCAGCGCTCGGTGCAGCCGTTGGGCTCGTTAACATTGGTTCTACAGCAGTAGCGGTAGGTGTTGATTGCGTCTCTGGTAAACTAAAGTCAAAATCAAAATCAAAATCGCTGTCGCTAATAGCCTCGTTATTGACCTTACTTGCCAAAGTGGTGGTTACAGGTTCATCTATCGGCGCAAAAATTTCGGTAGGCGATTCTAGGACAGGGGCAGCGACAGTCTCAGCGGTCGCGGGCTGTTTGCTAGGCAGATCAAAATCAAAATCGTCAAAAGTTAACTCATCTGATTGTGATTGCGCCGCGGTAGTCTCAGTAGTAGGCTCAGTTGCAGTGGTGACAGGTGTAGGTTTGGTTTCAGGCACATCGAGTGCAAAGTCAAAATCTAACTCATCATCGGCATTGCTGTTAACACCATCAACTGGGGTTACTGACTGTGCCGCTTCAGTGACACTAAGCATGGCAACCTGTAAAGTGCTGTTGATGGCTGGCTTATCACTGTCTTGTTTAAAACCTGGCAAATCAAAATCAAGTCCATCTGATTCAACCGCTTCAGCGGTATGGGTCATCGCTGCGCTGCGTGCAGTTATCGATTGTTCTTCATCTACCAGCATTTTTAGGTTATTGGCTTGGGTGGTGAGATCAGCATCGTTCAGTGCCAATACTTCTGAGTAGAAGGTATTAAAGTGCTGATAATCTTTAGCCAAGGCATAGCTATTAAGTAAAGTAAAATTCAACCCGCTATGTGAGGGATGATTTTTTAGCGCGCGACGTAACGTTGTGATAGCACCATCATAGTCTTGGTTTTGAATCAATTGCTCAGCCGCTTGTAACTCATGCTGCGCACTCTCGGCGGTATTGAGAGTTTGAGCAGTCTGCAAAGTCGTTTGCGGTAGGTCAGGTGCAGCTTGGGTTGGCGTCTGCGATTGACGTTGCAGTTCTAGTTCGCGCTGCTGCTCAGCCAAGGTTTTTGGACGTTTGACTTGGGTCTGAGTAGCAACCGTTGTCTGGCTTTTACCTTTCTTCATTAAGAAAACGCCAGCAACAATTACCAAAATCACTACTGCTGCGATACCTATCATTATCGGATCCATCTTTCACCTCATCGTTACGGTAGATAGTGATCATTAGGGCATAGCAAGATATAAGCTACCGCTTTATGCGACTAATGAATCACCACAAATTTGTTGTACGGTATGAAATGACACAGCACACAGGCAATATCATCCACGCGCTGTATTATTTTTTGTTTAACTCTTTTAAGCGTTTTTCTAATTGCGCAAGCTTGGTGTTTTGTATTTTCAAGCGATTTTCAGCACCCACTAAGTCTTGATTGAGTTTGTTAACTTTAGTGGCTTGCTGGGCGGTGGCTTGGCGTTTTTGCTGCACTTGAGCCGCCACTTGGGATGACATCCCTTTGCTTACCTTGTTCTTAGTACTCTGACCTTGTACTGAACCATTGGTATGATTAGGTGCGATGATGGTCATTTCAGATTTTTTAGTCGCTGCGTATGGACGCGGTGTTTTTTGTGCTTTAAGTGTCTTTTTTGTCGTTTTTGCGGTGGCTGGTTGTTTGGCAGCAGATTTTGGTGCGATGACAGATTTTTTGCTTACGACACGTCTTTTATTTTGAAGATATTGTTGTCGCGCTTTATTGGCTGATTTTATCCCAATTTGTGAAGGGACTACTTTGTATTTTGGGATTTGTAATTGGGTATTGGCGACAAGTTTGTCTGGGTCATTATCGGGGAACGCGGTCGGGTTGGCTGCCATGATGTCTGCCATGACTTGATCCACACCTTTGCGGTTTGCCGCTGCGATATTACTGGCGATGGTCCAAAGGTTGTCATTGCGCTGTAGTGTATAAGTGGTTGTCTCTCCCGTGATTTGGGGGTTTTTGGCGCCATACTTAGATGTGGATTTGGATTTGGATTTGTCTGAAGATTGGTTGCCATAACTAGCGGCTGGGCTTGGCAGTTGATTGTCTGCGGCGCTTGTTTGGATGGGGTTTTGCATTTGTGGCGCAGCTGGCGTATAGATAGCGCCATTTGGCTGAACAGTTCGAACCGTTCGCGTCTCTTGGATGCGCAAGTTGTCACTGTTTTCGCTAACCACCGTCATTGGGGCAGCGCCAGCGGGCATGCCAGTTGTAGGTAAATTAGGCGGCAGCTGGTTGATGGTGGTTGATGGCAACGTTACCGCCTGCATGGGCATAGCGTCAGGCGACAGAACAGGCAACTGCACAGGATTGGCCGAACCTATGACGATGTTTTGCGCCGGTGATTGAAAAGCCGTGGTATTGGCTTGCGTGGTGATTTTTTGTGCGCTGTCGATGGGCATCAACAAGGTTTTTGGCAGCGTTTTGGTCACGCCATTTTCCGTGATATTGAGCACCACATCGGTAAATGGGGCATTAATCGCACGTTTGGTGGTCAATACAATCTGACCGCCATTGCTACTGGTTGGGACAAATTTGATTTGAATATCGGCATCTTTTGACAAGCCTAGCTGGCGATACACATCAGCTTGGGCGACTTTGACAGAAAAAGTTCTTGGATTGATATCACTGACATTAATACTGGCGTTTAAAGGTTGGTTTTGTTGGGTTTGTACATACGTATCGCCAATATTGACGGCATAAGCGACAATGGGAAGCGATAAGGGAAAACCCAATACCAAGTGTACAGAGTATTTTTGCCAAGACATAAAAAATCCTTGCTGAAGGTATCATAGCCTAGTTAGGGGTGTTAAAAAATGCCTACTTGTGTGGTCGCATGGTAGTCAATATACCGACAGGCAATATTCAAACATCGAATTAATCGATAGTCCAACAACTTGACAAAAGCTTCAGTCAAATTATCTGCTCAACTTTACACTTTTTGTCCAAAACTCTCAATAGTCTGACTCGCTTATTATTGGCATAAAGCTTGGGATAAAGCCCGCTGTTGGTAGCAATTTACGCGTGGATTGATGCTTGGCTAATGACGCTGAGCTATTAATACCCTGATAATGGCAATCCCTGTCTACTGGTCATGGCGTTTTTTAGGGGTAAATAACGGATTAACAACTTCAGGTTTATGCATTCAGGCATAAAAAAACACGCCCTAATCAGCGTGTTTTTAGAACAAACCTTGGGTTTATAATTGATTGCGGATAATTGCAAGTGTGCGGCGTAGTGGCTCTGCCGCGCCCCATAACAACTGATCGCCCACAGTAAAGGCGGATAAATATTCGCCACCTAGATTCATCTTACGAAGACGACCTACGGCGACTTTAAGGGTGCCAGTGACCGCGACAGGAGTTAAACGCTCAACGCTTGCTGCTTTGTCATTTTCTACCACATCTAGCCACTCATTGCCACTGTTACGAAGCGCAGCTTCAATTTCTTCCAGAGGGATGTCTTTTTTTAGTTTGATGGTCAAGCCTTGTGAGTGACAACGCATGGCACCGATACGCACGCAGATACCATCAATCGGCACAATGTTTGCATTAGTCTTGTCTGCATCATTGCCTAAAATTTTGTTGGTTTCAACACAGCCTTTCCATTCTTCTTTTGATTGCCCATTTTCTAGTTGTACATCAATGTATGGAATTAAGCTACCAGCAAGCGGTGCACCAAAGTATTGTTTTGGGAATTCGCTGCTACGTTGTAATTCGGCTACTTTACGGTCAATATCTAAAATTGCGCCTGCAGGGTTATTAAGTTCGTCTGCGACGCCATCATGGATGTAGCCCATGCCTTTGATAAGCTCACGCATGTTGTTGGCGCCCGCACCACTTGCCGCTTGGTAAGTCATTGCAGATACCCATTCAACCCAATCGCGTTTGAACAGCTCGCCAATCGCCATCAACATCAAAGATACCGTACAGTTACCACCGATAAAGTCTTTTTGACCATTTTTGATAGCGTTGTCAATGACATTGCGGTTGACTGGGTCTAGGACAATGATGCTATTGTCAGTCATACGTAGGGTGCTTGCTGCATCAATCCAGTAACCGGTCCAACCTTTATCACGTAACGGTTGATGGACTTCTTTAGTATAGTCACCGCCTTGACAGGTAATAATGGCGTCGCAAGCCGCTAAAGCCGCTAAGTCATGCGCATCTTCAAGCTTGCTAGGGGCAATGCCATTTGGAGTAGGGGCATCGCCACCGGCATTACTGGTAGAGAAAAACACGGGGGTAATCCCTTCAAAGTCGTTTTCATCTATCATACGTTGCATTAATACCGAACCGACCATTCCACGCCATCCGACCAAACCTACGCGTAGCTGACTCATGATAACCCTTCCTTACTGTAAACAAAATAAAATAAATAGTGCAGAAAATCCACATTGATTTTTCAATTAGTAACCTGTTACCTTGCCTGTATTTGTAAGGTTTTGCAAGTGAATTTTTTTTTACATGGGGCATCTATTTAGCTATAGATGGTAGGCTGATAGCGATGTCAGGGTAAAAAATAGCGTTTGGCAACACAACTGCAATTTATCAGCCGTATTTTTGCGGCTACTATATCGCCATGCTAATGATAACAAGCTAATATTGACCAACGTGAAATGCAATATAACATGAAAGGATAGACAATGACGCTGTTGTTACAGTTGCTAGCAGGTTTTGTGGTTTTTGCAACTTTTTGGGCAACCATCCCTAGGTTTGAATGGTGGTTTAGGGTTGCCGATTTTCCCAGAAATCAATTGATTTTTTTGGGGGTGGTGGCGCTCATTGGCTTACTTTGGCTGGGCGCTTTTGACAGTCGTTGGCAGATGGGATTGATTTTACTGCTCATTATTGCGCTCGTTATGCAAGCGTACATGGTGTTGCCTTATACGTTTTTGTGGAAGAAACAAGTGCAAACGGCAAAGCCAAAATCACGCGATTATCAAGTGAAATTGTTGGTTGCCAATGTGTTGACGACCAATCCAAATAAACAAGCTTTGATTGACCTTATCCATACCCATCAACCCGATATTGTATTGACGCTCGAAACTGACCAAGCGTGGCAAGACGCTTTAAGCCCCATTGAGGCTGACTATCCATTTAACGTCAAAGTGCCACTCGATAACTTGTATGGTATGCATTTGTACTCAAAGCTTGAGCTTATCAATCCCCAAGTAAAATATCTGGTGGTGGATGATATCCCATCGATTCATACCCAAGTTCGCCTAGCCATGGGAAAGGTTGTTTGGCTATACTGCTTGCACCCCATGCCACCGAGTCCAACCGAAGCCGATAAATCGGTGACACGGGATGCAGAGCTGTTAATGGTAGGCAAACACATCAACGCCAACGACTTGACGGTGATTGTTGCAGGTGATCTCAACGATGTGGCGTGGTCGCATACCACACGCATGTTCCAGCGTATCTCAGGACTACTAGACCCCCGTATTGGGCGCAAATTCATCAATACCTTTCATGCCAGTTACCCATTTTTGCGCTGGGCGCTTGACCATGTTTTCCACAGCAATCACTTCACGCTGGTATCAATGGCGCGTATGCCGAACATTGGCTCCGACCATTTCCCCGTGCTCACTACTTTACAATATGAGCCTGAAGTCATGGATGAGCAGCCTGAACCTTTGCCAAGCATCGCCGATCACCAAGAGGCGAAAGAAACCATCAAAGAAGGGATCAAAGAAGGCGAAAAACTATCGGAAGCTCAGCGTGATAGCGCTAATGATGCTAGCAAAGTATTGAAGGGCGCATTAGAAAGCTAGAAGCGGGCAAGGTAAAACTGCATGTAAGCATTTGCTTACAACAGATTCCGCCTTTTGCGGCTAGTAACCAACCGTGCAACAAACTACAATGAACTCATCAACACAAGGATGATACCAAGGAATGGTAGTGTTGAGACGCTCAGGATGAGTAATATCATGGAAAGCCAATAATAATAACATAGTTGACATGAAGTGCCCTAAAACCCAAGTCTATTGCCCTAAGACTTGGGTTTTATCTTTTTTGGTACTTATCAATCATAATCTAGCATAGTCTAGTTACCTTGTTTTGGCTATTTAAATGCAAACTCTGCAAGGCTTGTGGCGGATTTATTTTCACGACTATCAAATAGTCGCTGTCGATAGTCACAGTTACCAAATAATAACCACCAAATAGTAGTCACCAAAATAATAGTCACCAAATAGTCGAAGTTTTTTAAAATAATCTTTGCTAAAATATCCGCACTTTTTAATCAAAGCTGACGGACAATGATGATGAACCAGTCTGAAATTCTTGAAGACTCACCTAAACAAGCCCCTAACAACTTTGCCCATCCCAACAATGATAGCCAATTTTTGATTGCCCCTTCGATTTTATCGGCAGATTTTGCCCGTTTGGGCGAGGAGGTCGAGAAGGTTATCGCCGCAGGTGCGGACGTGGTGCATTTTGACGTGATGGACAATCATTATGTCCCAAATCTGACCTTTGGTAGCATGATTTGTCAGGCGCTGCGGGATTATGGGGTAACTGCGCCGATAGATGTGCACTTGATGGTGTCACCGGTTGATAGTATGATTGAGCAGTTCTTAAAAGCGGGCGCTAGCATCATTACCTTTCACCCAGAAGCCACGCAACATGTCGATCGCTCTTTACAACTCATCAAAGATGGGGGCGCTGACTGTGGACTGGTGCTGAATCCTGCCACGCCGCTACACTATCTAGACTATGTGATGGATAAAGTTGACCAGATTTTATTGATGAGTGTCAACCCAGGGTTTGGGGGGCAAGCATTTATTGATGGCACTATCAAAAAAATTGAAGCGGTGCGCGAAATGATTAGGCTATCGGGTCGCAATATTCGCCTTGAAGTCGATGGCGGTATCAAAGCTAGTAATATTCGTGCGGTTGCCGAAGCAGGGGCTGATATGTTTGTCGCAGGTTCAGCGATATTTAACCAACCTGATTATCGCCAAGCGATTGATGCGATGCGTGCTGAACTGGCATTGGTCAGTCGCTTGCCAGTTTAAATGCTCCACAAGCAATGATACACAAGGAAATTGGTATGGACGTTCAATCCCCGTCTTTAGTACCCAAAGGGCTGACAATTGGACTGGCAATATTTGCGGTGTTGCTAGGGTTGGCAGGTTTTGGGTTTAGGTTGATGTTTGGCGATAGTTTATCATCAATGCTGCCCTCACTGGTGAGTACCATTGCGATTTTTTGGCTCGGTATTCCACTGGCTTTTGTCGTGGGCTCAAAGGTGTTAAATCGCTACTCAGGGCGTGCACCGATTCAAAATCGCAATGCATTAACCTTGGGTTTGTTATTTAGCTGTGTGGCGATGCTATGGATGATGGCGGCATATTCGTAGCGGTTCGTTCGGCGAGTCGGCACCCCAAGACATTAACGCTAAAAATTGATGCTACAAATTGACGCTACAACTGATACCAATCCCCAATAATTATTTAGGAATTTATTGAATGGCATTGCCACATTATACTAAGCAAGAATTATCGATTTATCCCAGCAATCTTCCAAAAGGCTTAATCAACACACTGATAGTTGCTTGCTTGCTGTTAGGGTTGGCGGCTTTACGTAGCAGCAAGGGAATGCAAGGCTGGCTCAATGTCATCGAAAATTGGGTGTTTATGCTATTGTGGATTCCGCTTGCCGTCACCCTTTGCGCATTACCTTTTAAGTTACGGGATGACAGTTTTGAGCTTAAATTGGCGTATTATCTCGGTATGTTTGTGGCATTTTTATTTGTAATTAATAAACTTCGCTATTGGCATACCATTTAAATATGACGAGTTAGGACAATAGTTAATAGCTAAAAGTTTTGCGCAATATTTTTTTTGACCGATGAATTTTTAGGCTTAGCCAACGCTAACATGCTTGAATTTTTAAACAGTTGCAATCATAGTAGTGCTATATTTACTTTTTATAGGCAGGCTGTTATTGATAAACAAGCTGTTAAGGCGTATAGATGAATATTTTGCTCGGTATATTGTTGACTGTATTGATAAGCTTTTTGGTGTATCGATGGATAAGGCTGGCTTGGTATAAACTCCATGACATGGCAGGTATTGAGGTCGGTATGTCTCAATATTCTGTGCCGCCCACAGCATCACTGGCAAAACCGAAAACCATGCGCTTGGCGTACCAATCAAACCTGCCAATTCCCAATACCTTCGGTAGTGATAGCCGCTTTGAGTTGATGCCACGTGCTAGCAAACATGCGCGCGACAAAAAATGGTTTAAAGCAAAAAATCAACAACCGCGATTATCTTCACCTTCGATTTTAGGCATTGATGGCGCGTCAATTGAACGTATGCCAACCGCTGCCGTGATGCTGCTGGATACCATCCATGACAAACTCATTCGTTATCAGGCGTGGCAACGTGACCAAAGCCAGTCAGTCAACCAACCAGACCACCCAACCCAATGGTTGACTGAAAATAAGTTTGTGGTCAATCGCTTGATTGAGCAGACGATTCCTGAAGCTGTACACCAGTATGACCAAATTGCCAAATATCATCCCAGTCAGCTCAATCAAAAAATTCAGGGTGAAATGACCGCAGGCGATATGCTCATTGAGGTATTGGCTCGGGTCAATCTGCAATTAGATGAATTGCTCAATGAGATGTTTCATGAAGTCAGCCAGCAATTTGCGTCAACTTACCGCTATGTCAAAAATCGCACGTAGTTGATGGTAGATTATCATTGGTAGATTAACATAAAAAAAGCGTATCAAATGGATACGCTTTTTTTGTAAGTTGCTTTTTATGAGTTTTATAGCAGTTAGCTGCTTCTTTTTTCTTTATCGCGGCGTAAGTGATGACCCCCACGGCGCGCTTTCAGCGGTTTTTTCTCAAAGCGTTCTTGGCGGCGTTTGGCAATACCATAAAGCCCTGTGCCTTGGCGCGGGCGAATGTTGACAAGCCCTGCTAAGGTGTCAATCTCACGCCGATCTAACTCAAGGTAGCGACCCGTGCGAAGCTCCCTTGGGAGACTGACAGAGCCGTAACGGATACGCAGTAATCGGCTTACTTTTAAGCCTTGCGATTCAAATAAGCGGCGTACTTCACGATTGCGACCTTCTTTGAGTTTGACTTGGTACCATTTGTTGATACCTTCACCGCCTTTTTCAACGATGTCATCAAACTGTGCCATACCATCTTCTAGCATGACACCACGTTTGAGATTTAAGATAATCTCAGGGGTGACTTCGCCCATCACACGCACCGCATATTCGCGCTCTATTTCATTTGATGGGTGCATCAGACGGTGAGCCAGTTCACCATCATTGGTAAATAGCAATAAACCTGTTGAGTTGATGTCCAACCGACCCACCATTACCCAGCGGTCATGATTTAGGGGTGGCAAGCGCTCAAACACCGTGGGACGACCTTCTGGGTCATGGGCTGAGCAAATTTCGCCTTCTGGCTTGTAATACATCAAGATACGGCGGCGTTTTTCGTTTTCTGCGGTATAGCGTAGCAAACGTCCATCGACTCGGATTTCATCGCCCTGTCCGACACGGTCACCAATGGTAGCGACAGTGCCGTTAACACTGACGCGGCCTTCGCGAATCACATCTTCCATTTGGCGGCGCGAACCTAAGCCTAAACGGGCGAGGGCTTTTTGCAGTTTTTCGTCTTTCATTCAATAATCCTTTAATAGGTAGCAACATTTCACAATGTTGTGCTAGCATGAAACTTCATGCTTGTGCCTATTGTAGGACAAGCGATGGTTGAATGCTAGTATAAACTCATGTGGCTAAATTTTAACCAGTATTTTAACCAAAAATTTAACATAAATAATGTCACATTGTAAAAATTATTTTACGTTATAATTATCGACATAAGTGAATCAATACAACTATAAGGAACAATAGCAATGAAAGGGCAAATAGCCAATTTCTCGCCGCAACATGGTCAAGGTATCATCATGGGGGAGGACGGCAAAAATTACCCATTTACTAGCCAACAATGGCAACAAGCCACGGCACCGATGGCAGGACAACAAGTAGAATTTAGTGTCGATGCGCAGGGTTATGCAGTAGCAGTTGTCGGCCTTGCCGCAGTCAATGCAATCAATCTAAATAAACCGATAGATAGCACGATTGCGCCCATCCCTCACGGCTATACAGACAACCCTACAACTGCTCACTATGGTCAAGTTACTCACACAGCGGGTATGAATGCCGTCAATCCAGCATGGGCGATTGAAGAAAATTATGGCTTTTTTGATTGGGTTAAAAAAAGTCTCAGCAATTATGCCAATTTTAAAGGGCGTGCTAGACGTAAAGAATATTGGTATTTTTATTTGGCGTGGTTCATGTTGTATCTGGGTGGGGCAATCATCGATTATATGATTGGTACTGAGGGCATTGTGGCGGGGCTCATTTCTTTGGCGTTGCTGATTCCCAATATTGCAGTCGGTGTTCGCCGTTTACATGATGTTAATAAATCAGGTTGGTGGATGCTAATTGCCTTTATCCCCATCATTGGCGGGATTATGCTACTGGTGTGGTATTGCACAGATACCAAGCCGAATGTCAACCAGTGGGGCGCCCCCGCTCGCCGCTTGCCTTAATGCATTCTTGATGCAGGGTCCTTAAACAGGTTCTTTAAGAAGCTGCCCAGTCGGCAGCTTTTTTATATCTCAAGCTGTTGCACATCAGGTAGCTTTGGCAAATCTTGCAAGCTTTTAAGCCCAAAGGCGGCTAAAAACGCTGGGGTGGTATGCAGTAGTGCAGGACGTCCCAGCGTATCGCGAAAACCTTGCTCAATAATCCAGCCCTTATCAAATAGTTGCCGTAAAATATTGCTTGATACAGTCACGCCACGAATTTGCTCAATATCGCCACGCGTCACCGGTTGTTTATAAGCAATCACACTTAACGTCTCTAATAGTGCTTGGCTTAAGGTTTCTTGACGCTGGGGAAAAACTTGCTGAATCAGCGGGCTAAAGTCATTGGCGATTTGCAATCGGTAGCCGCTCGCGGTATCCGCTAAGGTTAACGCGCCTTGTGATAAACGCTGCTGCAAGACCGTGAGCGCCATGCTCAGTTGGTTTGGGTTAATCGATAGCCAGTGACATAGCTGTTTGGCAGTAATCGGGGTTTCTGAGGCATGTAAAATCGCTTCGATAGATTTGCTATGCTGCTGGGCAAGCTGATGTTGTTGGTTAAAATCGGTCATGACGATGCCCATATCAAGGTTAGTTCGCTTACATCGGAAGATTCGTCATCGTCTTGTGCGACAAATTTTAGCATCCGCTGTTTGGCTAATTCCAAAATGGCGACAAAACTCACCACCACACCCAGTTTACCTTGTGATTTATCTAATATGTCGTGGAAAGTGCCTTGACCACGACTTGCCAACATATGGCTAATGCTTGCCATACGCTCTGCCAAAGGCACGATATCAGCTTTGACATGGTGCATTTGGTAATCGGGTTTTAGCTGCATTTTGATTAAACTGTCGGCAAGCAGGGTGGCAGGATAGGGTGCAATCTCTTTGGCTAATATATCAGGACTTGGCAAACTGGCATATGCCAAAAACACATCGCGCTCAAGCCGCATTAACGCATCGATACGCTGACTGGCGTGTTTGATTTGGGCGTATTGTTCAAGTCTGTCAATCAGCTGCTTGGTGGGGTTTTTTTCATCTTCTGGCAGTTGGGGGCTTGGTAGTAACAATTCGCTTTTGATAGCAATTAAGGTACTTGCCATCAGCAAATAATCGCCTGCCAACTCAAAATGATTGTCATCCAACTCATCAATATAAGTCAGGTACTGCTCGGTAATCGGCAAAATCGCTGTGGTGGTGATATCAAAATTATTTTTTTTGACCAAGTACAACAAAAAATCCAGCGGACCTTCAAACTGCTCTAGCCAAATGGCAAAGGCTTCGGGCGGAATATAAAGGTCTTCGGGCAGACTTTGAACAGGCGTCTCAAAAATTCGAATGGCTAAATTGGTCACTACTGTCGAACCGCCACAAACAATCCGGCCCCAATTGATAGGGTAGAGCACAGATAGTTGCTGTCTTGTTCAAAGGCTGCCAAAAACGCTGCTACTTCATCGGCATGAGAAATGACATTATCGACAATTAGCATATCGCCAAAGGTGAGCAATCGCTTAAAGTCAGTCACATAGTCACCATAAAACCTACGCTCTGCATCCAAGAAAATCACATCAAAATGGGCGGTCGACTGACGTAAAAAATCCTTCGCATCGACTTGTTGTAGTGTGATATTGTGGTCAAACTGCAAGGTACGCAGGTGATTGCGAGCAGTTAGTAATCGCCATTCGTCAATATCAATCGATATCAATGTGGCAGCATCCGCGGTATTGGCGCGATTGATTTGGGCTAACGCATAACCTAGCCATAGCGTAGAATAGCCCGTTGATGTGCCAATTTCTAATATATTTTCAGCCCGCTTACTGATAACCAGACTGGCAAGAAACTCGGCTGAATCAGGCTCAAGGTGGCGATGTCGGTTGAGACGGTTGGGCTGCGCATCGTCAAAGGCTTTATCGATTTGATAAAGCCTATCGGTGTAGGCTTTAAAGTGTGCAAATGACATGAGTGACTCGTTATTTTTTGAGTTTGGCAAGGGGTTTGATACCAATGGCTTTTCGTACTTTTTCTAGGCGTTTGCGCGCATCACGGCGGGCTTTTTCTGCGCCCATTTGTAGGATTTCTTCCAATTCTTTTGGATTCGCCATCAATTCATTGTAACGAGCCCGGAAAGGGGCAATTTCGCTATTAATTTTTTCAAACAACACTTCTTTGGCATCGCCCCAAGCGATACCTTGCTCAAAACGTTGACGCAGTAGTTGTTGTTCTTCCGCGCTAGCGAATGCACGATAAATCTCAAAAATCGTGGATTCATCGGGGTTTTTGGGTTCTTCTGGCAATTGTGAATTGGTGACAATACGCATGATGGCTTTTCGCAGCGCTTTTTCACCGTCTACTTGCGACTGATTTGATGAAGGGTCGCCAAATAACGGAATGGTATTGCCATAGCTTTTTGACATTTTACGACCATCAAGCCCCGTCAGTAGCGGCGTATCATCATCTACCATGGCTTCGGGCAGTACAAAAATCGGTTTTTCTGGGTCACAATAGCGAAAATTAAAAGTACCTGCTATATCACGTGCCATCTCGATATGCTGGATTTGGTCTTTCCCCACAGGGACATGGGTGGCATTGAACATCAAAATATCCGCGGCCATTAGCACAGGATAACTAAATAATCCCATCGAAATGCCAAAATCAGGGTCAGTGTCTGGCGTTTCACGGTTAGCATCTACGGCGGCTTTGTAGGCGTGCGCACGGTTCATCAAACCTTTAGCACAGTTACAGTTGAGCACCCAAGTTAGCTCTGGAATTTCGATAATATCCGACTGGCGGTAAAACACCACGCGCTCAGGGTCGAGACCACAGGCAAGCCACGTTGCGGCAATTGCTTTGGTTGATGCATGAATCGCCTCAGGGTCATGGCATTTGATAAGTGCGTGCAAATCCGCCAAGAAAAAATAAGCATCGCTTTCTCCCGTACTGGCGCCTTGTATCGCCGATTGTATGGCTGGACGAATGGCACCGACGTAGTTGCCAAGATGGGGAATACCACTGGTGGTAATACCGGTTAAAATGCGGCGCGGCGCGGCTGTTTTATCATTCATGTTCAAGATTCCAAACAAAAGCAAAAAAAATACAAAATAGGCAAAAAAATTGTCCGTTAGTATAGCGGTTTTTGTCTACAAATTCATGCCAAAAATTGGCTGAGCCACATGACTCGCATGAGCAAAATTAGCGGTAATAGCGGATACCGGTAGGCTGGGTTTTATAGCGCCGATGAAACCACATGTATTGGGTCGGGTCGATACGGATATAATTTTCTAATAGCTGATTGATGCGTTTGGCATCCGCTAATTCATCTTCGGTTGGGTAGTTGTCAATGACAGGCGAGAAGATGATGTGATAATGCGGTTTGCGACCTTTTGGCATCTCATCTGGGGTTTCCCGATAAAAATGCAATATCATCACCGCAGGTGGATTGGCTTTATTGCCCAGTTTTGCCATGCGACGTGGTGCAGTCAAAGTGGCAGCGGGTACCCCAAAAAAATCTGCCATCACGCCTTGTTTAAGCCCAAAATCTTGGTCGGGGGTGATCCATACCACATGGTTGTCTTTGAGATTTTTGGCAAAATGGCGCATATCACGATGACTGATTTGGTCGCTATAAACCTTTGAGCGAGCGTTAAAAATAAACCAATCAAGCAGCGCATTGTTTTGCGGTCGATACACCACATCCAGCGGGGTAAACATGGTGGTCAGCCGTCCACCCAAATCGAGCAAAGTCGAATGGATACCGAGTAAAATCACCGCTTTACCTTGCGATTGGGCATTTTTGACATGTTGCAGCCCTGATACAGTGACGCAGCGGGTAAATACATCAGGTCGGTACCACGCACAAAGGCTTTCAAACACACCCACACCTGCATTGATAAAAATCTTCTCTGCCATCTCTAAACGCTGATCTTCGCTAAGCTCTGGAAACGCCAATGACAGATTGGTCAAAGTATCGGCTCTGCGGCTCTTAATCAGTCCAAATAACAATTTTCCCAAAAAATGACCGATTTTAAATTGATAGCGCAACGGCAAATAAATCAATGGCAAAATCAGCGCGACCCCAAGCCAAATCCCCCAATATTGCGGCAACAAAAACTGCCACTGAAAAGGCTTACGCGCTGTACGGTTATTTGATTGCAGTTTTTGCAACTCGCTTACCTTTGGCATGCCTTCAAGTGTTACGGTTGACTGATACAGCAGATTGGCATCGGCATTACTGGCAGTATCAACCGGGGGCGTTTTAGCTGTTGGGTCAAACATTTGGGGCTTATGATTTTGGGTTGGTTTCATAGGGTATGTTTCATAAAAAAATACATAAAAAATGCGAAAATAAATGCTGTAGCAGTGACTTGGATGATTAAGTTTGTAAAACTGGTCAAAAAATACGGGCTAAAATGTACAGGCTTTTAAGCTGATTGGGTCATTATACCAAACAACGACGCGGGCTAAAGCCAGTAAATTTAGTATATATTGAGTAACAGGGATACATTGAATGACGAATGACCATTAATCCATGTTACAATTTGCAAAATATTACAAAAAACTAGCAATTATTGTTTAACGTAATTACATGTTGATTTAGTTCCATTTAACACAATTGCTTTTTAATATACTTGCTTTTATCTCTATCCTAGGATGATCTTCATATAAAAAGGAGTTGACATGCAGACAAATTCCGCAATGACAAGTAACTCCCCCATGCTATCAAAGATAGTATGGTTACTTGTTGCAATTATTGGCGCAGTGGCATTAGGGACAATTGCCCTGCACCGCGGCGAAAGTATCAATGCCGTATGGCTTGTTGCCGCTGCCGTGTGTTCGTATAGCATTGCTTATCGCTACTATAGTCTATTTATCGCCAAAAAAGTCTTTGAACTCAATCCCCGCCGCGTTACACCGGCTCACCGCCTAAAAGATGGCTTAGATTATGTGCCTACCAATAAATACGTCTTATTTGGTCACCACTTTGCTGCGATTGCTGGGGCAGGTCCATTAGTCGGTCCTATCTTGGCGGCACAAATGGGTTATTTGCCAGGTACGCTATGGCTCATCATTGGGGTGGTATTTGCAGGTGCGGTACAAGATTTTACTGTACTATTTTTGTCCACTCGCCGTGATGGCAAATCACTGGGTGAAATGGCAAAAGACGAGCTGGGTACGTTTACAGGTATTACGGTGATGCTCGGTGCACTCGGCGTGATGGTCATCATTCTTGCAGTACTGGCACTAGTAGTCGTCAAAGCATTGGCGCACAGTCCTTGGGGGCTATTTACCATCGCGGCAACGATTCCTATCGCGCTACTAATGGGCATCTACATGCGCTATCTACGCCCAGGTAAAATCATGGAAGTGTCTATCATTGGCTTTGTGTTGATGATGGCGGCGATTGTATTTGGTGGCGATATTGCTAAAGACCCTGCGATGGCTGAATTGTTTACCTTGACAGGTACCCAGCTGACTTGGGCTTTGATGATTTATGGTGTGGTAGCATCAGTATTGCCTGTGTGGCTGCTGCTTGCGCCGCGTGATTATTTATCAACTTTTTTAAAAATAGGGGTGATTGTAGGTTTGGCAGTGGCGATTATCTTTACCATGCCAGAGTTAAAAATGCCCGCGGTTACAAAATTTATCGATGGCACGGGTCCGGTATTTAAAGGTGGGTTATTTCCGTTCTTGTTTATTACCATTGCTTGTGGTGCTATCTCTGGTTTTCACGCGTTGGTATCGAGTGGTACGACCCCAAAACTTGTGGATAATGAAGTAGATACTCGCGCCATTGGTTACGGTGGTATGCTCATGGAGTCGATGGTTGGTATCATGGCAATGATCTGTGCCACCATTCTTGACCCTGGTATGTATTTTGCGATTAATGCGCCAGCAGCGCTTTTAGGTACAACCCCAGAGACAGCGGCAGCCGCTATCCAAAAATTGGGGTTTGTAATTACTCCCGATGCGCTTACGACACTAGCGCAGCAAGTGGGTGAGAGCTCCATTATCTCACGAACAGGTGGTGCACCGACCTTTGCAATTGGGATGGCGCATATCCTGTCCTCTATCTTTGGTAGTACCGCGATGATGGGTTTTTGGTATCACTTTGCGATTTTATTTGAAGCCTTGTTTATTTTGACTGCAGTCGATGCAGGGACGCGTGCTTGTCGTTTTATGGTACAAGACACCATCGGCATCGTGGTGCCATCGGTACGTGGCTCAACCAATCTCGGCGTGCATTTGCTTGCGACCTTGATTGCAGTCGCTGCTTGGGGCTTCTTTGTCTACCAAGGCGTCATTGATCCCCTTGGCGGTATTAACTCATTGTGGCCGCTGTTTGGTATTGGTAACCAAATTTTGGCAGCCATGGCATTGACACTAGGTACTGCAGTTTTATTCAAAATGAAAAAACAAAAGTATGCTTGGGTCACTGTGGCACCCACGGTTTTCTTATTGGTTACCTGTCTGACGGCGGGTTGGCAAAAAATCTTCCATGAGAATCCAGCGATTGGTTTCTTAGCGCAAGCGCACAAATACAGTGCCGCGATTGCCAAAGGTGAGGTGTTAAAACCTGCCAAAACCTTGGATGAGATGCAAACCATCGTATTCTCAAACTATGTGGATGCTGTGCTTTGTGGCTTCTTTATGATTGTGTTGATTGTGATGATTTTTGGTACCATTCGCGCATTAAGAAAAGCCTTGGCAAGTGATAAACCTACCGTGGTTGAAGGTGAGGCGATTTATGAAGATCCAAAACCCTTGAATATTTCTGCACCGCATTAGTGAAAAATTAACAGTAATTGCACTTATATTGTGCAATTACTTGAGATTCACCAAAACCATGCTACGCAGATAGAAGGAGAGTCACATGAGTAATAACGCGTTAATCGCTAACTTGATTAAAATGACCTTAAAGGCGCAAAAGGAGGTAATTTTTAGCCCAAAAAATATGACCCGCCTAATCACGCTGGTCAAACGGATGCAACAAAGCTTTCGTTTGATGGTCGGTGTCCCTGATTATGCGACCTACGTCAGCCATATGCAGGAGCAGCATCCTGACCTAGAGCCAATGGATGAAAAGACCTTTTTTCGCTACTGCGTCGATGCGCGCTACCCGAGTAATGGCGGTAGCATGAAGCGATGTCCTTGCTAACGCTATAAATCGGTAAAAAACAGTCTAAAATTAGGCTGTTTTTTTTATCAAAAATTGAATTATTAATTTTTGTAAATATTGGCAAGGATTGTCGGCAATAATGACCCAAGATTTATACACAATCGCCTTTGGCAGGTCTGGTCGCAGTGTGTGTAGGCTCTGATATCATGCACCCTTTAGGCGGTTTATTGTTTTATTTTTCATGATTGCAAGTTGGCAGTCGCCTATGGATTTGGACATTGCATTCAGATACTGCTTTGAGATAGTTAAGGCTTCAGCATCATGTAAAATTTGCATATTTTAATTTTCGGGTTGGACTAAATTTAGATAAAGCTGATAATTTTCTGCATCGAAACAGACAAAGATAATGTCTTCAAATTCATGATTTTCGTTTTGTTTGACGAAATCTTTTACGGTGTTTACCGCAATTTGTGCGGCTTGTTGTTTTGGAAAACGATACACACCCGTTGAAATATTGGGAAAAGCAATGGTTTTAACGCCGTTTTGCTCAGCAAGTTTCAGCGATTCGGTGTAACAGCTTGCTAGTAGCGCTAACTCATTTGACTGTCCGCCATGCCAAACAGGTCCGACGGTGTGAATCACATATTTGGCGGGCAAATTCCCTGCAGGGGTAATCACGGCTTTGCCAGTAGGACAACCGCCTTGCTCATCATGAATCACTCGACATGCCGCAAGCAGTGACGTGCCTGCTTTACTTACGGTGAATAGCGCCATCAACCCCACCACCATCGAGCAATGAATTGTTGGCAGCGTTGACAATTGCATCAACTGTTAGGGTCGTAATATCTTGTTGTACGACACGGATTTGCATGCTTGTACTTCTTATGATTTTTAACATTTTAAATGTTCGTTTCTACTGATGGTTTATTTGGGTTATTTTTTTGTTTGCGAGTAGGATTCATCGTCTAATTTTTCAGACCGCTCTTTTTCTTTATGGAGTTCATGTTTCGCGGTGGTCATATCACTATCAAATAAGCTTTCGAGTTCTTGAATCGCCGATTGTGCTGACGCAATCATCTCGGCTTCATCTTCATAGATGGCGCGCTGCCGTTCAATCAATGCGTCATCATAGTCACGGAACATTTGCACGGTTTTTCGGGCGGTTTTTGGCTCCATGCCCAATATTTCCAAGGTTTCGCGTGACATATCGAGCGAAGATAGGTAAGTCTCTCGCCAAATATACTTAACACCCACATCGCGCAAACGGTAGTAATGCTCACGGTTTTTGGCACGTGCCAAGATGGTCAAATGCGGATAATTGCGTACCGCATAAGCGGCGACCGTCTCAGATAGTTCAATATCGCCAATCGCGATGATAAAAACTTTGGCGTTTTCAAGCCCTGCCGCTCGCAGAATTTCTGGGTTTTTGGGATTGCCATAGTATACTTGGTTACCAAATTTGCGGACGAAATCGACCTGGTTGGCAGATTTTTCAATCGCAGTAAACTCAATATTGTGCATGCGTAGCACACGACCGATGATTTGCCCGACACGTCCAAATCCTGCAATCACCACCGCGTGCTCATGGTTGGGTATTTTGTCGTATTCTTTACTAGGCGTAGCTTTGGCAAATAGCGGATTGCCAATTTTTTCTAGTAATAAAAATGCCAGAGGCGTCATTGCCATTGAGACAGTCACCACAAGGTTTAGAATATTTTGTTGTTCACGGGTTAACAGATGCTGGGCGGTTGCTACGCTAAACAGTACAAACGCAAATTCCCCACCTTGCGCTAGCGTCACACCAAGACGGATACTACTTTCGTTTTTGTTGCCCATGAGCCGCGCAATGATTGTCAGCACCACAAACTTAATGAGCATCAGCAATCCTGCCAAGCCAATGATGAGTAAGGGCTTGGCGACAATTAATTTGACGTTGATGAGCATACCAACTGACATAAAAAACAGCCCGAGCAGCAATCCCTTAAAGGGCTCAATACTCGCCTGTAACTCGTGGCGGTATTCGGAGTCAGCCAGTAGCACCCCGGTTAAAAATGCCCCAAGTGCCATTGACAAGCCTATATAATTCATCAATAGCGACACACCCAGTATGATAAACAACGCTGTGGCGGTGAGGAGCTCGGTGACGTTACTAGAGGCTACGAACTTAAAGAAAGGGCGTACCACAAACCGACTGACAAATATCATGCCAACAAAAATACTGATGACTTTGGCAAAATAAATCCAATCGTAATTTTGCTCTTGCGCGCCCGACAAAAATGGCAATGCGGCAAGTAAAGGAATAACTGCGATATCTTGAAATAATAAAATAGTAAAGGCTTGCTGACCATGCGTGGTGGCAAGCTGCTTTTTTTCACCCAATAACTGCAGCACAAACGCCGTTGATGAAAGCGCCAAGCCAAAACCGATGACAAAGCTATTTGATAGCCGAATATCTAAAAAATACCACGATAGCAGCATCAGTACCACGCCCGTGACAATCACCTGCAGCCCGCCTAACACAAAAATCTGTTGCCTAAGTGCCCAAAGCCGAGAGGGCTGTAGCTCTAAGCCAATAATAAATAATAACAGCACGACCCCAAATTCAGAAAAATGCAGCAAGTCATCGGGGTTGCTCGCAACTTTTAAAAAACTTGGACCCAGCAATAAGCCTGTAAACAAATAACCCAATACCGTGGCGATACCAAAACGCTTCGCAAGCGGTATCAAAATCACTGCCGCACCCAAAAAGATAGTTGCGTCAAGCATCATAGAACTATCAGCACTGGCAGCAAGCACGAACATACAAAACCTCAATTATTTTTAATTTTTGACAAAAATTTTCCAAATCCCGTTATCGGCAATCGCATTTTTATAGGCGTCATTGCGTTTTTTACGGGGAGTTTGCCGACTGTCCACCACTTTAAAGTCTGCTAATGTTTGAATAACCAAACCTGTGCGATAAAAACGAATCCGTTCAGGCTCTAGCAATTCACCTTTAGGATTGCGACAAAACACATAAGCCCGTAAATCAATGAATTCACGATGCGCCACCAGCCGCACGTCTTCGCTTTTCGCTAGGGCATTTTCCATCGCCATCAACTGGGCATCCTCATACGGACCGCATTTTTCAACCAGTGCACCCACCGAGCCAAAATTTTTGGATTCTTTGGCTTTGGTACGGGTCAAATGCAGTTTTTGCACATGATAAATAAACTGCGGTATCTCAAGACTTGCGGGTAATGGCAAATAATCAGGCGGCAATCCTGCCGAAGGATAAAAGCCTTTGGCGCGGTCAATCAAAGCTTGCCAGGTTTGCTCATAGCTTTGCACCTCTGCTAAATTGCCTGCATAAATAGGCAAGTCTTGAATTTGGGTGAGATAGGGCGGCGGAAAAAAGTTATCCCGAAACTGGGCAATATCGGCTTGCAAGGTGGAGAGCAATAACTTGACCTGTTTTTTATGCGCCTTTTCATCAACCAGCAATGCTGAGGGATTGCCATAATCTGAGTTGTCTGAGCCATCAGATTGGGTGAGATGCAAGTTGGGTGCCACGAAAGGTGCAGAACGGTGTGTCATACGCGTTTAACCGAAGTAAGCTAATGATTTTTATATAGATTTAATAGAAACCTAATATAGATATTAAATACAGACGTTTAATTGTGTGGCAAGCGTTTAGCAAGCGTTTAGCAAATAAGGCTTGCCACAGCATGGTGCTGATTCATCCTAACATATTTAGCCTAAGTAATGCGCACTATTACGCAATTAATCGTAAGAAAAGTTAAGCAAGCAAATAGCAAACACTACAAAACAAAAACTCAAAACACTCAGCGGCAGTACCGATTTTTTGGCACCTTAGGTCAAAAAGTCGGTTAGTGTGAGTGCGCATGTATAGGGGGTGCGCTGGTAATATCACAATTAAACTGCGCGGAGTGCGCATGCAAATCACTCTCAAATTGAATGGTACTGTGCCCAATGCCTAAATGCTGTAACTCGTGTTGTAAGTCTGATAATAGCGCATCAGTTTGCTGTAGGGTAAGCGAGCTTGGGACGATGATATGACAAGATAAACTATGTAAGCCGCTGGTAATCGTCCAGACATGTAAATCATGAACCGATAACACATTTGGGTGGGCAGAGAGGGTTTGGATAATAACGCTTTGGTCAATATGATTGGGCGCGCCTTCCATCAAGATATGGGCGGCATTTTTGACGACAGCATAGCCACTACGAACAATCAGTAGCGCCACCAAAATACTCACTGCCGCATCTGCCCACACCCAGCCAAACAGCATAATCACAATAGCAGCAATAATCGCAGCCACCGAGCCTAGCAAGTCACTTAATACATGTAAATAAGCGCTTTTCATATTGAGATTATCAGTATCACCACCGTGCATCAGCTTCGCCACCACCAAATTGACGATAAGCCCAATAGTACTGATAATTAGCATACCCGTAGTGGCGATTTGTGGCGGCGCTTCAAAACGCAGTACGGCTTCATAGATAATACCTGCACTGATAATCAGTAGCGTTACCCCATTGATGAGCGCAATCAAAATCTCAAAACGGCGATAACCAAAAGTTTTATGGGAGCTAGCAGATTTTTTACCGATGATAAACGCAAACAAAGTCATGGCAAGTGACACCGCATCACTAAACATATGACCTGCATCTGATAACAACGCCAAACTGCCGGTAATATAACCGCCGATGACTTCAACAATCATATAGCTGGCAATGATGGCAAACGCTATGGTGATGATACGCTGATTATCGGTATGGCTGTGACTATGACTATGACTGTGGTCGGCGTCCTTATGGTGATGATTGTTGCCATGACTATGCGCATTAGGGTGCACATCAGTAGGCTGCTTTGAATCTTGAAGCGGTTTTGGGGTCATTGTTATTTACTTACCCTAATCAATGGCAAAAATTAGCTAAATTGTAGCCCAATCAGCGAGTTGAAAAAAGCCCATTTAAACATCCCCTAAAATAAGCGGTTTAGCAAAAGCAATGGTTTTGCTAGTACCATTAAGACCAGCTCATCGGATCAATGTCAATCGATAGTCTGGCATACTTTGCCGATGGCAACGCAATCGTCTGTCGCCACCAATCTGACAATAGCTGCTGGCGAACGTGGCGTGTTTTGGTCAAAATTAATAAATGTGAGTGATAGCGACTGTTTTTCTTTGCCATTGGCGCATCCACCGGGCCATTAATCGCAATACCCACGGCTGTCATCTGTTGGCGTGATGGCAATAGCGTAATTGCTTGATGCAAAATTTGCTGATTGTTTTCTAACGATTTGCTTTCCACCCGTACCAAACAAGCGTAAGTAAATGGCGGCAATCCCAACATGCGCCGCTCAACCAATAATTGCTGGGCAAAACTCAGATATCCTTCACGTACCAAAGTCAGTAACGCGGGATTCTCAGGTTGTAGGGTTTGTATCAGCACCAGACCTGCTTTATCGGCACGACCCGCACGACCTGCCACTTGGATAATCAGCTGGGCGGTATGCTCAGGCGAGCGGAAATCTGAGGATAAAAAACCGCGGTCAGCATTGGGAATTGCCACCAACGTCACATTGGGAAAATGATGCCCTTTTGCCACCATTTGCGTGCCCACCAAAATGGCTTTGGGATTATCAGCAATACGCTGATAAACTTGCTCCCAACTATTTTTTTTACGCGTGGTATCGCGGTCAATTTGAATCACAGGCACATCGGGGAAAAGCTCAGTTAACCCTTCAACCATCCGGGCGGTACCCATGCCCACAGGGTCAAGATTGCTACTACCACAGCTAGGGCAATGTGTTGGGATGGCTTGCTGCCAATCGCAGTGGTGGCATTTTAGCATTGCCACTGGCTGAAAATGCACTGTCAAATGCGCATCACAGCGCGGGCAGTCTGCTTGCCAACCACAAGCATCACACAATAAGATGGGCGCGTAGCCACGACGGTTTAAAAATACCAATACTTGCTCGTCTTTGTCCAACGTTTGCCGAATGGCTTGAATTAAGCTTTGCGCCAAACCGTTTTGCCATGCTTGTTGGCGCGCATCAATCAACTGCATGATGGCAGGTTTGGCATCGCCTGCACGCTGGGTCAAAGTAAGCTCGGTGAGTTTACCTTGTTGTACCAAATATAGGCTTTCAAGCGATGGCGTAGCAGTACCCAAAATCACCGGACAATTAAGCTGAAACCCACGATAGAGCGCCACGTCACTGGCGTGATAGCGCAGTGAGTCTTGCTGTTTGTAAGATTGGTCATGCGATTCATCGACAATAATCAGCCCTAAATTGGCAAATGGGTATAACACTGACGAACGGGTACCGATAATAATTTGCGCATAGCCTAGTCGGCATTGTTGCCAGCCATCAAGCCGCACGGTGTCATTAAGCCCCGAATGTAGCATCAATACTTGGGCTTCAAATCGTTCGGCAAATCGCTGCCGGGTTTGTGGGGTAAGCCCAATTTCTGGCACTAAGATCAGCACTTGTTTGCCTTGCGCCAGCACCGTTTGCATCACTTGCAAATACACTTCGGTCTTGCCACTTCCGGTAATCCCATTGAGCAAAAAACCTTCATAATGTGGCTGCTGGCAGGCGCGGGTGATTTTTTCCACCGCTTGTTGTTGCTGTAAATTTAAGGTGAGCGGCGTGGTGGCAAGCTTAGCAAGCTTGGGTAAAGACGGCATTTGATAAACAGGTGCAATCAGACCTTTTTGCTCAAATTTTTTTAAATAAGCGGGTTCGACACCGTTGTCTACCAGCGCAAACTCAGTTACAAGTTTTGTGTCATTGCCGTGCGAATTGCCATGCGAATTGATGACCAATTCACATAAAGCAAATTGTTGACGTTGTTTTTTGGCACTGGCGGAAAAATCCTCGTCAGTGGCATCGCGTAATTGTCGCCAACATAATTGTCGGTAGTCAAGCGTAATCCCTTGGCGAATTAACGTCGGCAGCATGACAGAAAACACATCGCCAAGCGGATAGCAGTAATAAGCAGACAGCCAATAAGCGAGTTTTAGTAATGCCTCATCGACAATCGGCAGCTCATCAAGTATGTCCAATACAGGTTTAATCGCATTTTGCGTAAGCTGACTGTGCTCAATATGCGCCACCACAATGCCGACCAATTTTCGCGCACCAAACGGTACTCGGACGCGGCAGCCAATCGCGGGCAACGCATCGCCCACAACGCGATAATCGAACACCGAATCAATGGGGACAGGTAAGGCAACTTGTATCAGCAAAACACACCTTTAAAAATTATTGTAGGGTTGAATTATAGCCCAATTCTAGGCATTAAACTGTTGTCAGATGGGCAAAAATTTGACATAAAAAAAGGCAAGTCTTGTAACTTACCTTTCATTTGAGCGGGTTAACATTGATGTAAAACCGAAATCAATCTAAAACCAAAATCGCTTCAATTTCGACCACCGCACCTTTTGGCAAGGCAGCCACTTGCACCGCGGCACGGGCAGGGTAAGGCGCAGACAAACGCGCCGCAAAAATCTCATTTAAGGCAGTAAAATCTGCCAAATCGGTGAGCGAAACATTAAATTTCACCACATTGGCAAGCGAACCGCCTGCAGCTTGGCAGATAGCATCGATGTTTGACATGACTTGGTTGGCCTGATTAACAAAGCCATCGGCTAGGGTCATGGTGTTTGGGTCGAGTCCGATTTGACCTGAAATATAAACAGTCTTATCAACCTTCACGGCTTGTGAATAAGTGCCGACCGCAGCAGGCGCATTGTCAGTATGAATGATGTCACGGCTCATATCATTTCCTATTACAGTATGATGGGTTTATAAAATATCTTTATTTTTTGGTGCAGACGTGTTTTGGCTCTGAGAAAGTAGCACTTCGTCATTCCATTGATACAGTCTTACAATATTGGGGTAGCCCAAGAAGGTACGTAGACGCTGAATTAAGCTTGCAATCTGGGCACGGCTTTGCACCACTACAAACAGCAAGGTATAGCCATTACGCTGTTCGATATATTCAAAACCTGTTTGAGTATCACGCACGATAAAGATTAAATCGCTGATTTGCTCATCGGTCAAGTTTTGATTAATTTTTAGCGCAGCATCAAAATAAATACGCTTCGATACTTCATCCTCACTGTTAGACACTCGCCAATGTAGCGGAATCACTTGGTATTCATTGACACGGCGAATTTCATCAATTGAAAAACATTTATGTCGATGCACCACCAAGCCATTTTTTGAAATATGCCCGACAATCGGGTCGCCATACACCGGATGACAACAGCTGGAAAAATTCATCTCCATATTGGCGGCATCCGCAATCAAGCTTTGCGGTTGGTTAGCGGCATGGGCGCTGGCTTGGTTTTTGGCAAGCTGCTCTTGGGTCAATAAGCGCGAAACGGCAATCTGCGGTAGCAATTTACCTGTAGTAAACTCCGTAAAGAACGCACTTTTATCCTGTAAGCCCCGCCAATCAAGTAGCAATTGCCATTGTTCATCGCTCACATCAGCGAGTGAAAGATTTTGCGTTTTAAGCGCGCGCTCAAAGGCGGTTTTACCTTCGTGCTCTTTTTGCTCAGGATTTAAGCCTTTTAACCATTCAAACAACGCACGCCGCGCTTTATTGGTTGCCACAAAACCCAGCCACTCGGCTTTTGGAATCGCATTGGGGTCGGTATGAATTTTGACCCGATTACCAGTTTTCAAAATCGTACCCAGTTTGGCTTCGACGCCATTGATTTCAGCGCCCGTTGCACGGTTACCGATATGGGTACTGATAGTATAGGCAAAGTCAAGCGCTGTGGAGCCGCGCGGCAACTCATAGGCATCACCGTTTGGGGTATAGCAAATAATTTTACGTTCGTGAAGATAGCCAATCAGTTTATCGACCACCGTCACCGCATCAGATGGCTGCTCTTCGATATCGCTTTCATTGTCGGCAATCAAGTTTTGCAGATTGCGTAGAGACGCCTGAATCACCGACTGGCTAAGAGGCGATGCTGCTTCACCCATCAAAATCCCTAAACGGGTGGTTTTGAGCATGGTTTTAGTCAGAATGACCACTTTGATGGTGTCATGGTCGTTTTTATAGGTAATGGTCAGCGATTGGTTACCCCCGGCACGTGGATGGCGGATATTGTCTTCGATACACTCAGGCGCAATTTGGTATTTATTGATAAAATACTTGGCGATTTGGTCGCAGTCTTCCACTTTATCCATGACTAGCATAAATTCATAATGCCACAGCAAATCGGTGATTTCGCCGCGGTTTTTAAAAAACTGGCGAAACAAAGTCACGCGGTTATCGACATCTTTGACATAACCTTTAACGCCCAGTCGGCTCAAAACAATATTTAAATAATTATGAATAGCTTCTTGTTGAAAGGTGCGCCCCAAGCCATGCTGCATAAGCTTATCGGATAACTTGTTATACATAGGCGCATTTAGGCTGCGATAACATAAAATCTCGATATAGTCGGCTAAATCATTAAGCCCAAGCGTACGTGCAAACGGCACATAAAAATCCAACGTTTCTTGTGCGGTTGCCTGTTGTTTTTTTTCAGGCACCGCTTCGATGGTGGTCATATTGTGCAAGCGGTCAGCCAATTTGACAATCAACACGCGCGGGTCTTCTAGCGTTGCGGTAATAATGCGATAAAAAGTCGCGGCTTTATTGATGTGTTTTTCATTGGAGGATTTTAATTTGGTGACACCATTGACGATTTGGGCAACTGCCTTGCCAAACTCTCGGGTCAAATCTTCTTCAGTGGTAGGCGTATCTTCAACGGTATCATGCAAAATCGCCGCCACAATGGTATCGACATCCATGCGAAAACTACCCAAAATCTCCGCTACCGCCATAGGGTGGGTGATATAAGGCTCGCCAGATTTGCGTTTATCTTTGATATGGGCTTGGTCGCCAAAGGCACAGGCTTTGAGAACAATTTGCTGTTCGTCATCATCCAAATAATCCAATACACGCATTAGGTCAAACTGTGCAATATCCACATCAGGATGGCTTAATTTTGGTAAAGTTGATATATTCAAAAATGTGCCCTCAACGTACGATCGATAGGTTTAACCTGCTAAAAAATTTATATTGTCCTAGTCAGCAGTTAACTCTATCATAAAAAACGGTTGGATAAAAATAGCTGGTATCAAACCAGCTAAAGTTAGTAAAAACGTATTATAAAGATATCTTAATTATTCGCAAAATTACCGCGAATTGTCAAGCTAAGTTACATATAATTCCATGTTTCATTCAACTAAAGAGTCACCTAAAAAAGGTGACTCTTTATAAAATATATAATTCCATGTTTCATTCAACTAAAGAGTCACCTAAAAAAGGTGACTCTTTATAAAATAATAGTCGCTAACTATTAACAGTGGCTTAAGCTAGCGTTAGAATCCATGACCACTTGAAATGCTCAAATCGACATGATGAAATTTATTAGGCAATTCGCGCTCAGGTTGATTTAAAATCTCTTTAGTCACAAGGCCTGCAGCGATTTCGCGCAGGGCAATTACGGTTGGTTTATCATTTTCAGGCTCAACCATAGGTTCTGATACACCGCGTGCGATTTGGCGCGCACGTTTACTGGCAACAAGAATCAAATCAAAACGGTTGGGGATATTTTCTAGACAATCTTCTACAGTGACACGTGCCATGACGATGGTTATCCTATTCAAAACTAAAAAAGTAATTGATTATTTTAACAAAATTAAACCCATATTGCCAGTGACAATGCACTAATCCAAGATTTTTAACCCTGCTTTGTTTTCACGTTTTGGACGTTGTGCTTCGGTGGACTGGGCTGGTTGACTGGCGTTGATTTCAGATTGTGGCGCATTATCGTATTCCGTTGGGTCAAAGAACATGCCTTGTGAATTTTCTCTGGCATAAATCCCCATCACCGCTTGCATCGGTACCCATAATTCTTGCGAAACACCGCCAAATCGCGCATGAAAATTAATAAAATCATTATTAATGACCAAATTACCTGTAGCACGGCTGGCGATATTGAGTACGATACGACCATCTTGCACATATTCGACAGGCACCGTGACATTGGGCTGCGTCGTATCGACCATGATATGTGGGGTCAGGTTATTGTCTTCAAGCCATTCAAAAATAGCGCGTACCATATAAGGGCGAGTCGGGGTTAGTTGAAAGTCGTTTTCCATGGTGATTCTCTTATTTTAATGATTACTATTTTAAACTAGTTTTAAACGTTGGGCGATTAAACATCCGCTCCATATATTGATACAACGGACGGCAAAGGTGCAGCGGCAATTCAATACCCATGGGTTTTAAGCGATATAAAATCGATGACAAAATGCAATCACATATACCCATGGTATCTGAAAGAAAAAAAGCTTTATGGGCAAACAGCGGCGCTATGGTAACCAGAGATTCAGTCAGTTGCTTTCTTGCAATCTTTGCTTGGTTGACATCTAAGGTATCCTTATGGGTCAATAGCGTATCTGCCAGTTTAATCCAATCTTTCTCAATGCGCCACCATAATTGACGGTATTGTGCCTTTTCAATCGGATTTTCAGGCAGCAGTTTGTTCTGATGATAACGCTCTTCAAGGTATTCAAAAATAATGCGATTATTATATAAAATCAATTCACGATGAATAAATACCGGCAGCGTGTTGTAAGGATTGATATCGGGTAAATCTTCGGCAAAATTCTCATCATCACGAATGTTCGTCTCGCTAAATTCTATTTTTTTCTCAAGTAAAACCAGTCTTAATTGGTGACTTAGGTAGCCATCATCGGCATAAATCAACGGGGTGTTCGAAGTAGGGGTCAACATAGTTAAAAATAATAAGCTGTATCAGCGTAAAGAGTAAGCCTAGCTTAAAATGACTGAATTAGCAATAACTGTGAAAGTTATCATACCAATCAAGCAATAAATGCGCATAAAAAAAGGCAGCCTAAGCTACCTTTTTTTATATCGACCATTACTTAATTTTTGTATCAACCCTTATTTAACGTCTTTCCAAAATTCTTTATTGAGTAAGTACACTGGAATTAATAACGCAAGTAAGAATAAGATGACCCAAAAACCATACACTTTACGTTGGTGCGCTTGCGGCTCTGCCATCCACGCCATAAAGTTAACGATATCACCAATATTACGACGATATTCTTCTTTTGAGGTGTTCATTTGCATATCATGAAGGACAAACGGCATCGCCACATTGGGCAGTACGATATTGTTGGCACCCCAAGGACGACTTGGATCTTCATAGAAAGCTAACAAGTACGTATAAACCCAATCGTTACCACGTAGACGGGTTTCAAGTGACAAATCAGGTGGCTGGGCACCAAACCAAGCTTTTTGAAGCTCTGGGTCTACGCCTGCATTGATATGGTCACCGACTTGGTCAGTGGTCAGCATCAAGTATTTTTCCACCAACTCTTTTGGAATGTCCAAGTCTTTATACATTTTTGAGTAGCGAACATATTGTGCTGAGTGACAGCCTGCACAGTAACTCATGAATAATGAGGCACCGCGTTGAATGGACGCTTTATTGGTCAAATTCACAGGCGCGGTTTCACACGCCAAATGCGCTTCTTTACCATCAACCGTTTTGTAGGTGCCACAGCCGCTTTCGCTAGCTTGTGCGGCTGTCGCGCCCAAACCTAGTGCAACTGTCAAACCCAATCCAGCAACTAATTTTTTAACCGCTTTCATTAGTGACCTCCAGTTACACGTTCAGGTGGCTGTTTGCAAGTTTCAATCGATGTATAGATTGGCATTAGCAAGAAAAACAAGAAATACAAAATAGTACAAATACGTGCCACAAGCGTTGCGGTATCACTTGATGGAATTACCCCTAAGTAACCTAAGATCAAGAAACTAACAACAAAGATAGCAAGTGCGATTTTCGACAACATACCTTTATAACGCATTGAACGCACAGGCGATTTGTCTAACCAAGGCAATACAAATAAAATAGCAATTGATGCTGCCATCACAATAACACCCGGCAGGGCTGAACCAAACATAGATGGCGTTGCACGTAACATTGCATAAAAAGGCGTATAGTACCAAACAGGGGCAATGTGAGCAGGTGTTTTAAGTGGGTTTGCTGCTTCAAAGTTTGGTGGCTCAAGGAAGAAACCGCCGCCTTCTGGGAAGAAGAATACCACAGTAAAGAAAATGATAAAGAACACCACGATACCAATCATATCATGTACGGTGTAGTATGGGTGGAAAGCCACACCATCAAGGGGTACACCATTTTTATCTTTAAGTTTTTTGATATCAATACCATCTGGGTTATTAGAACCAACATGGTGCAATGCTACCAAGTGAACAAATACCAGACCCACTAAAATCAAAGGAATCGCAACAACGTGTAAGGCGAAGAAGCGGTTTAGGGTAATACCAGAGATGATATAGTCACCTTTAACCCATTCTCCCAATGCATCACCAATAAATGGAATCGCTGACGGTAAGTTCAAGATAACCTGCGCACCCCAGAATGACATATTACCCCAAGGTAATAAGTAACCGAAGAAACCTTCTGCCATTAAGCACAGATAGATACCCATACCGATGAGCCAAACCAGTTCACGGGGTTTTTGGTATGAACCATACAACAAGCCACGGAACATATGCAGATACACGACCACGAAGAATGCCGAGGCACCGGTTGAGTGCATATAACGAATTAACCAACCACCTTGTACATCACGCATAATGTATTCTACAGAAGCAAATGCGCCTTCTGCACTTGGGTTAAACATCATGGTTAGCCAAATACCCGTCACTAACTGATTGACCAATACCACCATTGATAATACGCCAAAGAAGTACCAAAAGTTAAAATTCTTTGGTGCGTAATACTTTGACATATGGTATTCATAAGTTTCTGTCGCTGGAAAGCGCGCATCCACCCAATGCATAAATTTCTTTGCATTCATATTATGCCCCCACCGTTAAGATAGTACCACTGATACTGTATTCAGGAATTGGCAAATTACGAGGCGCAGGTTGACCACTATAAACACGTCCAGCTAAGTCATACTTTGAACCGTGACAAGGGCATAAAAATCCGCCAAACCAACTGCTACCACCCAAATCTGCTGCGCCGACATCAGGACGATAACCTGGTGCACAACCTAAGTGAGTACAAACCCCTTCACACACTAGAACTTCACTATTGTCTTTTGAGCGGCTATTATTTTTGCAGTAGTCAGGTTGTAATGAACTTTCTGATTTTGGATCGGCAAGTGATGATTCTACTTTTGATAAATTATCCATCATCTCTTTGGTACGTTTGACAAGAAAAATCGGTTTACCACGATATTTGATAACAATCATTTGTCCTGCTTCGAGTTTGCTTAGGTCTTGGCTAACAGGTGCGCCCGCAGCTTCTGCTTTTGCACTTGGATACCATGAACGCACAAACGGCGTAGCAATAGCAGCGACACCGACTGCGCTCATAGCGGCAGTGGATGCGATTAAAACTCTTCGACGCTTAACGTCGACGCCTTCGGCATGGCTCATTAAGAACTCCTCCAGATTAATGAAGTGGGTAACCATATTCCCACACTGGGTTTGTGGCTATTGTAAATCAGTTGTTACAGAATTGCCACCTTAGCTGTGCCTAAATTACGCTAATTTTGCTATTTTATGCTATTTTTGCAATAAAATAAATTACCTAAGGTAAATAAAAAAGACCCTTGCGATAAACAAGAGTCTTTTTTGTAAACGCCAAAAAACGCGGTCGATACGAGAATTTCGACCACGAAAAATATTAACGTTTTGAGAATTGGGGACGTTTACGTGCTTTACGTAAGCCCAATTTTTTACGTTCAACTTCACGCGCGTCACGAGTCACAAAGCCCGCTTCTTTAAGCGCTGGTTTTAAAGTTTCGTCTGACTCAATCAATGCACGGGTAATACCGTGGCGAATCGCGCCTGCTTGACCATTGATACCGCCACCTTTTACAGTCACATAGATATCATATTTGCTAGCAGCATCTAGTAATTCTAAAGGTTGACGTACAACCATTACTGATGTTTCACGACCAAAGTATTGATCAAGTGGTTTACCGTTGACGACGATGTTACCTGTACCCGCAGATAAGAACACACGAGCTGTTGAAGTTTTACGACGACCTGTACCGTAATTGCGTTCCATGTGTTACTCCTTAGATATCTAATACTTGAGGTTGTTGAGCAGTATGAGGATGCTCAGTACCTGAGTAAACTTTTAACTTTTTAATCATCGCATAGCCCAATGGACCTTTTGGCAACATACCTTTAACGGCTTTGTTAAGTACGTCAGCGGGTTTGTGTGCGATAAGTTTGGTAAAGTTAGTCTCTTTGATACCGCCTGGGTAACCGGTGTGACGGTAGTATTTTTTGTCTTGCGCTTTTTTACCAGTCACAGCAACTTTCTCAGCATTAATCACAACGATATAATCGCCTGTGTCAACGTGAGGGGTGTAAGAAGGCTTATGCTTGCCACGTAAGCGTGATGCGATTTCGCTCGCCAAGCGACCTAATGTTTTACCTTCAGCGTCGACGATGTACCAATCGTGTGTCACTTCATGTGGTTTAGCACTGATAGTTTTCATGTTTAAAAACCTTTTTGAGTTAATAGTTGAGAGTGAGTGTCTGGGAAACGAGGGCTCTCAAAATTACGAACGCATATTATAAGGATTAAGATAGTGACTTGCAATACAAGTCAAGCATTTTTAAAAAATAAACTTGCAATAAATAGGCAGTTTTAATTGCCTATTTATATCAATCATATTATGCCAATCAGCCTATGAGTGCATGATTTATACATTAAATCTAAAGTGCATGACATCGCCATCTTGCACGATGTAGGTTTTACCTTCGAGGCGAGATTTACCTGCCGCCGCCGCGCCTTTTTCACCGTTGTATTCAATAAAATCATCAAATGCAATCACTTCGGCACGGATAAAACCACGCTCAAAGTCGGTATGAATCACGCCTGCCGCTTCAGGAGCAGTGGCACCGACTTTTACCGTCCAAGCGCGCACTTCTTTGACCCCTGCCGTAAAATACGTTTGCATATTAAGCAGCTCGTAACCTGCGCGAATCACACGGTCAAGTCCTGCCTCAGTCATACCCATACTTTCTAAAAACTCTTGTTTTTCATCGTCATCAAGTTGGGCGATTTCTGATTCGATTTGGTTGCATAGCGCGACAACCAACGCATCATCTTTTGCCGCAAATTCCCGTACTTGGTCAAGATAAGGATTGTTATCAAAGCCATCTTCCGCCACGTTGGCAATATACATGGTCGGTTTTAGGGTGATTAAACCATAGCTGCGGATGATTTTTTTCTCATCCTCATCCAGGTTTGCCATGCGCGCAGGCTTACCATCGGCTAAAAATGGCTCAATTTTGTTAAACACATCCAGCATGGCTTTGGCGTCTTTATCACCGCCTTTGGCTTTTTTACCGACATTGATAATCGCACGGCTCACTGCTTCAAGGTCAGCTAGGGCAAGTTCGGTGTTGATGGTTTCGATATCGGATAATGGGTTGACGCGTCCATCGACGTGAATCACGTTGTCATCATCAAAGCAGCGCACCACATGGGCAATCGCATCGGTTTCACGGATATTGGCTAAGAACTGATTACCCATGCCTTCGCCTTTGGATGCGCCTGCCACTAGACCTGCGATATCCACAAATTCCATTGAGGTGGGCACAACGCGCTCAGGCTTGACGATATCGGCAAGTTGTTTGAGACGTGGGTCGGGTACAGGCACAATCCCAGTATTGGGATCTTTGGTACAAAACGGGAAGTTTTCTGCCGCAATCCCAGCTTTGGTCAATGCGTTAAACAGGGTTGATTTACCAACATTTGGCAGTCCGACGATACCACAATTAAAGCCCATACAATGCTCACTAAATAAAGGGTTAGTTAAATTTGTTGCATTATAACAACTTAGTCATCAGAATTCGACAGGCGATTGACGCATCAAAAATTTGTAGCATGACATGAACTACAAAAATTTAAACTTAGCGAGGGTGCAGATTGCTGTCATGCTGTTGCCATGCTATTGCGAGAATCTCGAGTTGTCATGAAATTGTCATAATGGAGCGTCAAGCTATGCTATAATGAGCGGTTTGATAATGATTTGTGTCTGATTGCGGTGAGGGTTATCGTGTACTGCGCAACATTGATAATTATTTCATTTTTATAGGAATGTTTTGAGTGACAGTCTCTGCTTTTTTATCGCATCAGCCTAGAAAACGTTTTGGGCAAAATTTCTTACATGATCAGGTGATTATTGGGAAAATTATTGACAGTATTCATGCAGGTCGCGATGATTTGATGGTTGAAATTGGTCCAGGCATGGGCGCGATTACTGAGCCGCTACTCAAGGAAGTCAATCGCTTGACCGTTGTCGAGCTTGATACCGATTTGGCAGACAGCTTGCGCATTCGCATTGGCGCCAATAGCAATGAGGGCTTAACCATTGTCAAAGCCAATGCCATAGAAGTGGATTACCGTGCGCTGTTCCAGCAAATCATTGGCGATAACCCTAATGATACAACCGACAAAAAAATGCGCATTGTGGGTAACTTGCCATACAATATTTCTACGCCGTTATTGTTTCATTTATTAAGTTTTGCCGATGTCATTGAAGACATGCATTTTATGCTACAAAAGGAAGTGGTGGATCGCATCACCGCAGAGGTCGATAGCCGAGAATACGGTCGTTTATCCATCATGATGCAGTATTATTGTGAAGCCGATTATTTACTGACGGTGCCAAATGGGGCATTTAACCCCCCACCCAAAGTGACGAGTGCGGTATTTCGACTCAGACCTTATCAACAAAAACCGATTGTGGCTGACGATGAAAAGCTGTTTGCCCTTGTGGTGCGTGAGGCATTTAATCATCGCCGTAAAACACTGCGCGCGATTTTTAAAAAATCGCCGATTTTGCCTGCGGTCACAGAACACCAGCTTGTGGCATGGGGACTCAATCCACTGGCGCGTCCCGAAACGTTATCAGTACAAGATTTTGTGACCTTGTCTAATGGTATCGCGGCTAATGGTATCGCGGCAAACGGCATTGCGGCAAGTGGTTAATTTTTTTGTAGCTGTTTAAAATTTTACTTTCAAGATGTATGAGGTGTTATGGGTTTTCGACATCAATTTGTCATTGGCGATATTCAAGGCTGTTATGCCGATTTGCAGGCACTGCTCAAGCAAATTGGGTTTGATGAAAAGCAAGATAAATTATGGTTTGTTGGCGATATCGTGGCACGCGGTGAAGACTCGCTGAGTGCGCTACGTCTGGTAAAACGTCTTTGCCAAGCCGGTGCTGCCGAAATGGTGTTGGGGAATCATGATATTAACTTGATCGCGGTATGGCGTGGTGTCATAAAGATTAAGAAAAAGGATAGAACCCAAGCGATTTTTGACGCCCCAGATTGTGATGAATTACTCAATTGGCTTCGTCGCCAGCCGCTGCTTGTCTATCCTAATGATAAAACTGTGATGGTGCATGCAGGCATCCCACCAAACTGGAGTATTACCCAAGCAGCCATGCATGCGTCAGAATTGCAAACTCAGCTACAAAGTAGCTTATGGCAACTCGATAGACTGCTGCCACACCTGTATAGCGATACCGCTGTTCCTTGGTCAAATATGCTGACAGGCTACGCGCGTATGCGAGCGATTTGCAATTATTTTACCCGTATGCGCCTTTGTCAAATGGATGGCACGCTAGAGTTTAGCTTTAAATCCAGTCTGGATGATAAAATGCCAGAGGGGTTTCGCCCGTGGTTTGAATGGCAAGTGCCGCGCGAACGTAAAATCTTATTTGGTCACTGGGCGGCGCTAAAAGCCAAAGTGGATTTGGCGAATGCCAGAGCCACTGACGCAGGGTGTGTGTGGGGCGGCAGTATGATGGCATACCGCCTAGAAGATGAGCAGGTTATTTGTCAAACTTGTAAAGCAAAATAAACTTTGTAAAGCAGGACAATCATACAGTTACCGAGCGAGCTGCAGCAGCTGCACAAACGCTTTGGGCAAACGGGTAGGGCGAACTTGGTTTTGCCCTTTTTCATCTTTACTAGTAGCCACGCATACAATACTTATCTCGGCTTGGCTTAAAAGCTGCTGGTGGCTATCATAAATCCGCTGCTCAAGCTGTAATGACGCAGATTTGCAGTCTGCCGTCTCAATCACAACAGTGACTTCGCTATCAAGCAGAATCGGACGCAAATAGCGGATGTTGGCTTGGCTCACGACAAATTGGATATCAGCTTTGTCACTATCGCTATGGTGAGTAACGTGACTTGCAGCTTCGGCTGAATGCGCTTGATAAAAATAACTGGTCATCCCCAATGCACGTAACCAATCGCGACGACAACGCTCAAACAGCTTTAAATGATTGGCGTGATACACAATCCCGCCTGCATCGGTATCTTCCAAATAAATACGGTATTGGGTGGCATAAACAGGCTGAGTGCTTGATTGAGTGTGGGGCTGATTCTGGAGCTGGGTCACGTGCTATCCTTGGGTTAATAATATTAACAATAAAGCAGTAATTTTTAAAAACGACAAAGTGATAGCATAAAAAAAAGAATGGCGTTAAACCATTCTTTTTTGAAAATGTGCCGTTTTTTATATCCATACTCGTCAAGTCAATTGACGATGATTGACTTTGTCTAATTTTAACGCTTCCAAATAACTGCGGATATGGGTGACGTAATCTAAGCACTGCAGGTAACGGCTATTGCTTTGACTATTGACTTTTAAATACTGATACACGGCTGCCCAATTATTGCCATCAATACCGCGCTTTTGCAAAATCTGCTGGATATCTTTAATCGCTTGTGGACCCATATTGTAAGCCGCTAGGGTAAACCATACCCGATCCGATGCTGGCACTTGGGCAAATTCATGTTGCAGCTGACTGAGATACTTAGCGCCCCCTTGGATACTCTGCGTCGGGTCAGTCCGATTAGCAACGCCCATCGCATTGGCCGTGGCATTGGTCAGCATCATGATACCGCGCACACCCGTTGGCGAAGTGGCTTCTGCATCCAGATGCGATTCTTGGTACCCCATTGCCACAAGCAGTTCCCAATCAAGACGGTATTTGTTTGCGGTCTGCTTAAAAGATGGCTCATAGGTGGGCAACACGCGTGTCATGGTATCGGCAAAATGTTGTTGATTAAACGGCTCTGCCAATGCTGTTTGACTATAAAACGCCGCTAAATGTTGGTTACGGGTGAGCGATTGACCGCCACACAGGAAGTTTTTTACATCATTGTTGAGTTTGGCATCATTGGGGTTTAGCTGTATGGCAACATGTTCGTTAAGACCCTGCTTCGATAAATAATCTTTGTCGCAGCTTAGACTGAGCGATGATAACGCAGTCGCATTTTGATAATCTGACCCATTGGTTAGGGCGACATCAGCTTTGCCTGTTTTGACAGCCGCCATCGCGTCCGCATCATTGGCAAACACTTGTGTGCTCAGGGTAACATCCAATCGCTTGGCATAATGGCGCATGACATCATAGCCAAAGCCGTGCTCAAAACCATCTTGAGCAAAATAGGTGGTATTACCATTGACGGTGGCAATACGTAGCTGCTTTTGAGATAGAATGCTATCAAAAGTCGCCATTTTTGGTGTCGCAACCACGCTAGTAGGTGAGGCAAGGGTATTGATAGCATTGCCATTAACGACTTTGTCAGTAACACCCATCTGGGTAGCAATATAAGCTAAGGGCAAACCAATCCCCATCACAGCTACCAGCTTTTTACTGGCGCCCAACCATTTTAGCGGCTTGATAAAGCGATCAATAAGACTAGCAGACGGATTAGCCAGTTGCCCCAAATTTTGAACATGACTAGGCACCGCTGGCACACGAGACTGGGCAACTTTTGGCGACATCACCCCACCCAAACAAGGCTTGAATTGAATCGGAAAGAATTGCAAGCGTTTAAATTGGGTCGCGTATTTACTAAAGCGTAATAAAGGGTGTTGAAACGGGTATAAAGTTAAAGGGCTTAAAAATGCTTTGACCGACATCGAAATCGACGCAGGATAGGTCAAAGCCAAATCATCACAATACTCAAATGATGAGTTTAGCGGCATGTGTCACTCCACGGTGCACATACGTTAGATACGTTAAACTAATAAAAAACAACTATGCCAAATGAAAACATTTTATGAAACTAAGAACCGAATCGATAGTTAAACCTAGTACCCGTCAAACTAGCACCAGTCAGCCAAGCCAAATAAGTACATGGCTTCCAACTATCTAACTCTATCCTAAATCTAGCCAAAAAAGCTTCCATCCAAAATAGGTCGTTATTAACTTAACGCTAAAAAAAGAGCCAAACAGGTTGGCTCCCCTTATACCTAGGACGGTGATAACTCCCTATCCATCGTAGAGAGCTATCGAAATAAATAATCAAGTACAACCCGTAAGAGGGTTAAAATTTTTGTAAGTACTGGCAAATTAAAAATTGTTTAATAAGCCCAAGCACTTATATACAGAATTTAACGTAGGGTAACGTATGGCACGCATAAAATAAATAAACAATAACAATATTTACTGCATGGCATTACAGTTAGTTATATAAAACAATGGGGGTATTGTAGTGAAATTAAAGTTACCCGTCATGTGGTTGACGGTAACGAATGGCAAATTTATGATAAAAAGCGTAAAAAACCCGCTAAAATGCAATTAACGGGTAATAATTAGTCAATAAATTGCCCTATTTTACACGGGATTATCGATATCGACAAAATCAACGGTCAAAGCAAGATTTTCTTTGACATAATTCCCTAATGCGAGCACGCCACCTCGCTCGGTGGCATGATGTCCACAAGCAAAATAATCAATACCCAGCTCACGGGCTATGTGAGTGGTTCGCTCTGATACTTCACCCGAGATAAAGGCTTGACAACCCATTTGCGCCGCTTGCTCAATCATATCCTGTGCGCCACCCGTACACAGACCGATGCGCGAAATTGTTTGATTACCACCGGATAAATGTAAGGGCGGACGGCTTAAGGTAGTCGATAGTTTGTTGGTGAGAGCTGCAATCGACAACGGCACTGCTAAATCCACGATATTACCAATCGGATGTTTTTCATTAGGGTATAGCGGCGACAAATCAGTCCAGCCCAACGCTCGCGCTAATTGGGCGTTATTGCCCAATTGGGGATGGGCGTCTAACGGTAAATGATAAGCTAGTAAGGAAATACCGTGTTGCATCAACAAACGAATACGCTTACCTTTCATGCCAATTAACGGTGCAGGTTCCCCTTTCCAAAAATAGCCATGATGCACCAAAATCGCTTGGGCGTTATGCGCAATCGCTTGTTCAATCAATGCCTCAGAGGCTGTGACACCGGTGAGGATGTGCTGTATCGGCTGTCCACCATCCACTTGCAGACCATTGGGGCAATAATCTTGGAATTCATTAATTTTTAATAGCTCATTTAACCGATAAGCCAATTGAGTCGGACTCATTGAGGTCGCAGGTTGGTTCATTGTAGTTTCCAAAATTGTATCTTTCAAAATTCTGTCTTCCAAAATCGTATCTGCCAAAAAGTTATCATGTTTCTACAGTATTTAGTGTTTCATCAATTATTTAGGTAGTTTGCTTGCCGTGTCATTTGGGGTGATATTGTCGACCGCCTTTTGCACCAC
This sequence comes from Enhydrobacter sp. 8BJ, assembly GCA_902506225.1. Taxonomy (GTDB): domain Bacteria; phylum Pseudomonadota; class Gammaproteobacteria; order Pseudomonadales; family Moraxellaceae; genus Faucicola. The sequence goes on from LR733345.1 coordinate 1,076,567, forward strand.
TTTTTCTTTAATTGCCTGTTTTTTCTCTGCAACTTCTTCATCAGTCAATTTTTCCGTATGGCTGATATTGTCGATATGGGGCATAGTAGCATGCGGATGTTCTTCTGGCTGTGATGTCAGGGCAGTTTTATGTCCTTTATTATTTTTACCATCGTTTGCAATCGGTTTGTCATCATAGATAATATTACCATCGCTATCGATGAGCGCATAGTTCATCGGCTGTTTACGCGGGATAAAAAAGTCAGAGGGTTGGGTCATCAAATGCGAGGCGACCAATTCAAATAAGAATTTCCACTCAAAGACTTTCACATTACGAGCGCGTAGGGCGGTCATTAAGGCGAGTGAAAAACTCACCAACAAGTTAATCATACCGATGACCATCACCCCAAATAGACTGACCAAAATAATACCGATTTCCGGAAACTCGCCCGTGTTGGCATAAATGTTAAAAATTCCGTGAATAAAGTTGGCAGACGCAAAGGCAATATGGCGAATATCGATCGGTAAGCCAAAAATATAACCGATGGTCGCCGTACTACCCAAAAAGCAACCGAATAGAAAGTTACTCATAATCGCACCCAGATTGCGCTCGATAAAATCGCTAAAACGCAATAACGTGACAGGTGTCATCATCCGTTTGAGGGTAGGATGGTTGCGGATACGCTCACCAATTTTGTTGTGTACCGCAAGATTATCATAATAGCCTGCAATCAATCCTGAAATATACAGATACACCCCAGCAATCGCGGCATGAAAGATAGCAAGCGAGGTAAACGGGTTAAGATCATGCAGCAAGTGCTCTGCGCTAGCTTCCGATGTTAACGGACGACCCAGCCCATACAGCCACATGGCTGAAATCAGTAGCGCAATCGGCATGGCAATTGAAATATTACCCATAATAGCAATAAATTGGGTGCGCATGATATCAACGACCAATTCGGTCAGCTTGGTAAATTGCGCCGCTTTGCGCCCTTTTACCTCGGAGATGGTTGAAGCAATGGCGGCAGCTGTCATGGCAGGCTGTTTGGTTGCCACTGTACCGCCAATGATATGAATTGCTACAAAGCCAAGACCATAAATCATACTGTTTAAAAAAGCCACGCCAAACGGTGCCAGTGGTAAGGATTTCCCTAGGATTTTAAGGGTCGCCATAAAGCCGATGAGTAAACCGCCCAATGCCGCTTTTTTATACATACGCCGATAGCCCGCTTTATCGGTACTGATATAATGCTCGCCGACCTTACTGGCAGTCTCAGTCACACGGCGCGATAAGAGCGCGGTATTGATGCCAAATAAATATCTAAAACTACTGCGGTGGTATGAATCTTCATACAATGTATTAATAAGCTCTATGATGGTTTTTTTCTTAATATGATCGTTGTCGGATAGCAGTGACACCAACAATTCAAGACGCTGCAAGCTTTGCTCAAGGCGCACCAACATATTGGTGGTACGCACGGTAATACCGGTTCGATGAATACGGCGACGGATGTTTTGCATCATGGTGCGGGCTTGGTCGGTCAACACTAAAATTTGACTGCTATCCACCTCAGGCTGGGGCATCGCTTGCTCATCCCCTGGCTGCATGCTGAGCTGGTATTGACTGACAAATTCAGCGACTTCGCGATTGAGTGCAATAAAAGTATCTTGGTTGTCAATCGGATTGGGAAATGCCTTTATTAAATCGGCATTGAGCCCGATGCCGTTGATACGCGCCGTTAAAATAGTAATGGCTTTGAGCACATTGGCTTCAAGCGCTTGCACTAACGCTTCTTTGCCTGTGGGTACTTTAAGGATAAGTATCAGTTCAATCCACCAACGCTCATGGATTAAGCGCACCCAGTAGCGGGTTTTTGGTGTAGCAAAAAACGCATTAAATAGCGCAATCAAATCGCGGTCATCGGGTACGGAGGGTAAGAACTTTTCACCCACCAAATCAAAAAATTGCGAAGTAAAGCCAGCATCTGACAAGATACCCAAATCCGTGTATAGCGACACTTGACGATAACGATTAATCAAGGTAAGCATAAACACACAAAACCCTTCTGCCCACACACGATTGCCACGTAGGAGCCGAATAAATAGTGCCATCTGTTCATTGGCGGTTGTAGCATCATCTGCACGGTTGCGCAGGGTATCTAGCAGTTGTTTAAATAGGGTAACTTGCGGAAAATCACGCAGCGCATTGATTTCGTTTAAAATAGTAGTTAAACGCGCTTCTAAGGTTGGCATCACCTTTAATTGGTCTGCCATATCCGCCGCATCATAACGATGTTGGGTATTGAGTAAAGCATCTTGATTATTAGGTTGCGATAAATTCGTCAAACTAACCTCGAAGTAAACAGAAAATTGAATCGTTTTTTTAAATAGGGTGCATTACAAATATAAGAAAAAATACGAAAATAGATATCCTAAGATGAAAATTTAATCGACTCATCAGAAAAAATCCATAATTTTTTTGCAACAAAAATCTTATGGGCTGAGGTTTTAAAGACAGTAAAAGATAAAATAACGCGACGCGTTACCGCATTTATGTATTCGAGAAAACAACCTTGATTGATTATGCTAATTGATTATCTAGCCGCAGCGATTATACTATGATTACTCTGTTGACTGATTTTTTTCTATGCCATCGACTATAACCACTCAATCAAAAAACACCAAACAACCCAATACCGAATCAACACCCAATGAGGTAACCCAATATTACTATCCAGACTCTGTCAGCCAACAGGTGATACAGCAGTGGCTGTTTATGGATTTACTGCCGTGGCAACAGCCAACTTGGCAGTATCTGACCACCCATCTACACGCCTTGCCGCACGCGATGTTGTTTGCAGGCAATGCAGGGACGGGTAAACGCGCCTTTGTCTATCGGTTTGTCGCATGGGCTTTATGTGGGAATCAACGCGACAATGCACAAGGTATCACAACTGCCTGTGGGCAATGCCAAAGTTGCCAATGGCTGATCGCCAATACCCACCCCGATCTTTATCAAATTCCCAAGCCCACCGTGGCGCGTGACGCGTCGCCTAAACCTAAAGCAAATAATACTCTAGTGGCGCAAGCCCCAACCCATCAGTCAGGTTATAGCATCAAGATTGACGAAATTCGGGAATTGCAGCCCTTTGTCACGCAATCGAGTGGCGGATTAAGAATCGTGGTTATTCACCAAGCGGATGCGATGACCCTAGCAGCCAGTAACGCGCTTCTTAAGACATTAGAAGAGCCTGCCGAAAATGTGTTGATGCTGTTAATTAGCGATAGTCCTTCGCAGCTACTGCCAACGATTCGCTCTCGGCTACAGGCATTTTCGGTGAGCCATGTGACCCCCGATCAATCAATGCAAGCGATGCAGCAGTTATTGCCACATACCGATATTGCGACGCTACAACAAGTGAGTGAATTGTCTGGTTATGCGCCTTTTTTGGCACTGCAAATGTTAAACAGCGAATGGTATCAACACCGCCAAACTTGGATAAACAGCTTTCAAGCGGTTCGTAGCGGGCAACGTACGCCTATACAAGCCAGCAATTATTGGCAAAAAACGCTGACATTGACGGACTTTTTATACCTGTCCCAAGCCTTGTTAGTGCCGTTGGGGCAATTTGCCGTCGATATTTCAGCGTCATCCAGTGACTTAGATTTTGGCAAGCTGCAGCCACCACCGACATTAAAGCAAATTAGCCAGTTACAACGAGTTATCGACCAAATCTGGCAAGATAGACAGCAACATATCCAAGATAAGTTATGCTATGATAAAATTTTTAGCACCATGCTGGATTGCTAATCTATTCAATTATATATATTACTTATCATTAACCATGCGTTAGTAAAAGGAACAGTGATTATGGCAATGCCATCTCGTGGCGGTATCACCACCATTAACTATGATACGATCGAAAAGTTGTATGCTAGCTATCTGCCTTTTATTGAAAACGGTGCGTTATTTATTCCTACTAACCAGCAGCAACAACTAGGCAGTCAAACCTTTGTGGCAATCACTTTGCCAAATTCGAGTGAGAGAATGCCGCTTCATGGTAAAGTGGTGTGGGTCAACCACCGCGCACAAGCACAGCGCCCCGCAGGCTATGCGTTACAGCTTGGCAAAGATGAAGCAGGGTTACGTATCAAAAACGAAGTCGACCGCCTGTTAGCGGGTCATATTAGCTCAGATAAACCCACCTTTACGCTATAAATTTTGGAAATTCTAGAAACTTTGGCAGTTTTAGCCCGTGATTGTTAAACGCCAGCGATTGTTAAAGGTGAGCGGATGCTTAATCCTGTAAGTAGCTAGCTTTTTTATTCTACCGCGCAATGGTTAATCATCACTCCGCTTATCGCTGCATTTCTCATTTTTTGCGCCTTTTTTGTGCATTTTTTCATTGGCAAAAATAAAACGCAATTTAGTCAATCCTTGTGTCAAATTACTTGTATAAAATAGCTTTCAGGCGTAAAATATACGACTATTTTTGCTTTGTTCCTAAGAATGGCATGTCACAAACGTCAACGCAACAGTCTTTTGATCTAACTACAAGAGATCTAGCCACAAAAGATGTAACCGCAAGCCTGCCCGTCATCACTGTTGATGGCTCAAGTGGTGCAGGTAAAGGTACATTGACGGCAAAACTGGCAAAGCTGCTGGATTATCAAATTTTGGATTCAGGAGCGCTGTATCGGATTGTGGGGCTTGCAGCCCACCAAGCGGGTTTGTTAACGGGCAGTATTGATGAAGCTGCGCTAATTGATTTAACCCAATCGTTGAAAATTGAGTTTGCAGCCGCAAAAGCGGGTTCTGAGCATGTGACAGTGCTCGTGAATGCCAACGATGTGAGTGAAGTGATTCGCACCGAAGAAGTGGGTAACTTTGCGTCAAAAGTTGCGGTATTCCCGAAGGTGCGTCAAGCGCTATTAGAGTTACAAAAAAATATGGCAACGTCGCAAGGCAACCCAAAAAAGGGCTTGATTGCAGACGGGCGTGATATGGGAACAGTGGTTTTTCCCGATGCAACGCTTAAAGTTTATTTGGTCGCATCCTCTGAGGCACGAGCCGAGCGCCGTGTCAGTCAGTTAACCCATGCTGGCAAACAGGCAGATTTTGACGAAATTTTGGCACAAATTATTGCCCGTGATGAGCGTGATAGTACACGCAGTGCCTCACCGGCTAAGCCTGCCGATGATGCGATAGTGATTGATAGCTCAGCTATCGATGCTGAGCAAGTGTTTAACCAAGTTTGGCAGCTATGTGTTGAGCGTGGTTTGACAATTAACTAATAGTTTTTTAACTAACAGTTTTTAAAAGTTTTATCGATTTTTTATAGGCACTAAAACCAGCCTTATGTTTATAAAAAATCTTAATTTGAACCGTACTGTGCTGGACAGGCTACGGCTATACAAAGGTAAATTTTATGATGGAATCATTTGCTGAACTGTTTGAAGCAAGCCAAGTACTTGACGTAGAACGCGGTGCAGTTATCGCAGGTACCGTAGTTGCGATTGATAGCGACTGGATTACCGTAGATACGGGTCTAAAATCAGAAGGTATCGTTGCGCGTTCAGAATTTTTGAATGAACAAGGCGAGCTTGAAGTAGCAGTTGGCGACCAAGTTCAAGTCGTTGTAGATGCGGTTGACAATGGCATGGGTCAAACCCTATTGTCACGTGAAAAAGCAAAACGTGCTGAAACTTGGAACGTACTTGAAAAACTTTACGAAAACAATGAGATCGTAACCGGTCTTATCTCTGGTAAAGTTAAAGGTGGTTTCACGGTTGATATCGGCTCAGTACGTGCGTTCTTACCAGGTTCATTGGTGGACACTCGCCCAGTACGCGATACTGCGCACTTAGAAGGCAAAGAGCTAGAATTTAAAATCATCAAACTGGATCAAAAACGCAACAACGTCGTTGTTAGCCGCCGCGCTGTGATGGAATCTGAAAACTCAGCAGAGCGCGAAGCACTACTATCTAACCTTGAAGAAGGTCAAGAAGTGGTCGGCGTGGTGAAAAACTTAACGGATTACGGTGCATTCGTAGACCTAGGTGGTATCGATGGTCTATTACACATCACAGATATGGCATGGCGCCGTATCAAGCACCCATCAGAAGTGGTTGAAGTGGGTCAAGAATTAAAGGTTAAAGTGTTAAAATTTGACCGTGAACGTAACCGTGTCAGCTTAGGTCTAAAACAACTCGGCACTGACCCATGGCAAGACGTTCTTAACAACTATCCAAAAGGTACTAACGTTAAAGCACGCGTCACTAACCTGACTGACTATGGTTGTTTTGCTGAAATCGCTGATGGTATCGAAGGCTTGGTACACGTTTCTGAAATGGATCATACCAACAAAAACATCCATCCTTCAAAAGTGGTACAAATCGGTGACGAAATCATGGTTCAAATCCTTGATATCGATGAAGATCGTCGTCGTATCAGCTTAGGTATCAAACAAACCATGCCAAACCCATGGGAAGAGTTTGATAAGAACCACCAAAAAGGTGACAAAGTATCGGGTACTATCAAATCAATCACTGACTTTGGTATCTTTATCGGTTTAGAAGGTGGTATTGATGGTCTAGTTCACTTATCAGACCTTTCTTGGACTGAAAGCGGTGAAGAAGCGATTCGTAACTATAATAAAGGTGATACCGTTGAAGCGGTTATCTTGTCTGTAGATGCAGAAGCTAACCGTATCAGCTTAAGTATCAAACAACTTAACAGCGACCCATTCAACGAATACCTAATATCAAATGATCGTGGTGCGGTAGTAAAAGGGGTGGTGACGGACGTTGATGCAAAAGGCGCTAAAGTAAAATTGGCTGACGACGTAGAAGGCTATTTACGTGCTTCAGAAATCCAACAAGACAAAGTAGACGATGCGACCACTGTACTGAATGTCGGTGATGAAGTTGAAGCGAAAATTGTCAGCGTGGATCGCAAAACTCGCGGTATCAACCTATCAGTTCGTGCAAAAGATGAAGCTGAGCAACGTGATGCTATCAAAGCATTAAGTTCAAATGCAGCGGTTGATACACAGCCAAAAACGATTGGTGACTTAATCAAAGAGCAACAACAAAACCAATAATCGGTTTTGCAAGCGATAAAAAAAGCGACTAATTTAGTCGCTTTTTTTATTTTCAGCTTTTAGGTAACAAAATGGCTATTTAGGGTAAAAAAAGCCAACGAATTTAAGGTGGTTTTGTTATAATATGCGAAGAAAAGTAATAAAATGTAATTTTTCATTATTATGATTGTTGATAGATTGCTGGATGAAATTGGACTGTAACGAAATTTTTAAAACCATCATTCTGTAATTTAGACTATGACAGTTACGTTTAGCGTGTTAGGGGTAGTATGGAAAAAGTGTTAAACAAATCTGATTTGATCGCTAGATTATCAAGTGAATGTGAGAATATACCAGAAAAAACCATTGAGGATGCCACCAAGCAAATCATTGATTTGATGGTTGATACCTTATCTCAAAACGGACGTGTCGAAGTACGCGGTTTTGGTAGTTTTAGTTTGCATCATCGTGAGCCACGTGTGGCGCGCAACCCTAAAACAGGCGAAAAAGTGACCGTAAAAGCAACGGCGATACCGCATTTTAAACCTGGCAAAGCGTTGCGAGAGGCAGTCAATCACCATCGTTAGTTGCGGTTTTTGAGTCATTTAACGTTGTTGAACTTACGCTATGGTTTAATATAAGATTGATCAAAAAAGAGTGGACAAAAAATCCACTCTTTTTTTTGAATTATCTGTAATAATAGTGGCATTCAAAAATGTAGATTAATTAAAATAACCAAGGAGAAAAATATGCGTTATCTGTTAGCGATTTTGTTGTTTGTGGTCGTCGGTTATTCATTGATGCTGGTATTGGTGAATAACAACCAAGTCGAAGTAAATTTACTGTTTAGCCAAGTGCCACAAATGAGTTTGGGGCTACTGCTGATTATTAGCATTGTTTTAGGGGTCATTGCAGGGCTATTGATAGGTGTGATTTTATTTCGTGTGTTACAGATGAAACTGGAAAATCAGCGTTTATCTAAAGAGTTAAAGCAAACCCAAGAAAAATTGATGCAAACGCAGCATAATTATGAACAGCATTTAGCGCAAACCAGCAATGCAACGATTGCACCTACCGCAGCCAACCCTAATTTACCACCCGTACGATAAGCAATCCATACTATCAAGTTAAAAAAAGAGTCAGTTTGTTATGAATCAAGTGGCAGTACCGCAAGCAACATCATCTATCAAATCACCCATTCAGTCACCCATTATTGTGGCATTGGATAACATGGATGACCGTCAGGCATTAAGCTTGGCGGATAAACTGGACCCTACCTTGTGCCGATTAAAAGTTGGCAAAGAGCTGTTTACCAAATATGGTAGTAGCTTAGTGACATCCTTACATCAGCGTGATTTTGAGGTGTTTTTGGATTTAAAATTTCATGATATCCCCAACACCACCGCGCAGGCAGTATTAGCGGCGGCTGATTTGGGAGTGTGGATGGTCAATGTGCATGCCAGTGCGGGGCGCAGCGCCATGCAAACGGTGAAAGCGCGTTTATCGGCGCAACACTACCAAACCTTAGTGATTGCGGTGACGGTGCTGACCTCTATGTCACAGCAAGATTTGGCTGAAGTGGGCATCACCGATTCGGTAGAAAATCATGTCAAGCGACTAGCATTATTGACTCAGCAATCTGGGCTTGATGGGGTGGTTTGCTCTGCACAAGAAGCCAATGTGCTTAAACAGCTTTGCGGCAAAAATTTTCTGTTAGTCACGCCAGGTATCAGACTACCAGAAGACGCCAGTAATGATCAAACGCGGATTTGCACGCCCAAAGATGCCATAGCCAATGGGTCTGATTATTTGGTCATTGGGCGGTCAATCACGGCGGCAGCGGATCCCACCGCAAAACTGCACTATATCTTGGATACGTTAAAATAATCCATCTCGAGTCATGTATGCCAGTACGTTTTCAAGTGTTAAGTGATTTACATATTGATAGCTATGCAAGAAGGGATTTGCCCATTGGTGAAATCCCTTACGCAAACGCCGATGCTATTTTAGTAGCGGGCGACACATCCAATGGGCTTTTGGGCATCGAATGGCTCATTGGCGAATCAAAGCGACTTGAGAAACCAATTTTTGTGATTGTGGGCAATCATGAGTATTTTGGTCATAATATTCTTACTCTCGATGAGCAGATAAAGGCATTGACGCAAGATACGCAAGTACATTTTTTACAATGTGCTAGCTTTGAATTTATGGGTGTCAGAATTATTGGTACAACGCTTTGGACGGATTATCAATATCAACCACAAGATAATACGTTAGAGATTGCTCAGCAGTTTATGCGCGATTATCGCGAAATTTATTATGATAACCGACTGTTAACGCCCCAAGATACTGTATCTATTCATGAGCGTCAGAGGGCATGGTTGCAAAATGCCTTAAAACAAAGCCAAAAAGATGCTATGCCCACCGTGGTCATGACACATCATAGCATTAGCCCATTATCTATCGCGCCAAAATATGCCAATTTTCCCAATAATGCGGGATTTGTCGTTGATTTGAGCGAGTGGTTACAGCGCGACTTTGCGCCTGATATTTGGCTGCATGGACATACCCACGAAGCGTTTGATTATCAGCAAGGTCATACACTTGTCATTGTTAACCCCAGAGCCTACCCCAATGAAATCAGTAGTACGGGGGTAGTTTTTGATTGGCATAAAGTCATTGAAGTCATGGTATGATTGGTACGTTTGCCCCAGTAACATCCCATTTAATCGCTTAAATTTTTGACCTCATCAATTTATAGTATCAATTTATGGTGCAAAGATAAAAAGATATAAGGAATGCGTATTTAAATGTCTAATTCAATCAACACCATGCCTGCTCATTTACCGCCCAGTATGATTGACTCGGTTAAACTACTGCCGAAACATGAGCGACTAATACTATTTACCCGCCATTCATTACGCGAAATGTCAGATAAAAATGGCTTTGCCAGTTATGCTCTGCCACTAACACCAAAAGGCAGAGTGTTGGCGGAGTCTTGGGGGCGTTGGTTGGCTGCCAACTTAGATTACTCGATGGATGTAGATAGCATCAGTAGCCCGATACAACGTTGTATTGATACCGCGATTTTAATGCAAGCAGGGGCTGGCATCTCTAGAAATGTGTCGCACCAATCGCTGTTGGTAGAGCCCGGTAGTTTGGTGGTTGACCATGAAGAAGTGAGTAAGGTATTCAAACAAATTGGTGCGCTCAATTTTATCAATCGTTTTTTGGCGGGCGACATGGCAGGGATTAAAGCGCCACATAAAGGCGGTTTGGATTTATTAGCGCTTTTATTTCAGCATCAGCCAAAGCACGGACATTTATTATTGGCGGTTAGTCATGATACGCTATTGTCAGCGTTTTTAGCGGTGATGATGGGCGTGGGTGAAATTAGCTGGGATGACTGGCCAAAAATGATGGAAGGGGTGTTTTTGTGGTTTGATGATAAACCTTTTAGTGAGGCAAAAGTACATTTTATTTGGCGCGGGCAGTGTTATGAACGCCGATTGATTGAATTGTTAGACCCATTTTCACCCTCTTATCCGCTAAAAGACTAATCGATACCCAACAAAACCATAAAAATAATAAATAAAGGTAGGACTCTATCCTACCTTTATTTTTGACCCAGTTAACTAGCAAACATGATTAGCTTTTAATCAAACATGTTTACCTTTTAAATGATTAACCAAATTTTCAATTTGCTGCGCATGATTGCGAAGTTTATCCTCAATGCCACTAAACTGATCTTTTAGCTTATCATCGACTTCATGAATACGCTGGGCAAACTCATTTTTTTTCATCTCAATGGCTTGCGTTTTTAACGCTTGCCATTCTGCAATCGTTTGTTTGAAGGCTTGTTGTTCACTGTTTAAACGATCTTTTATCACTTGAAAGTCGCTGGTTAAATTTCCCGAAAAAGTCGCAACTTTTTTCTCAGCACGTTTGAATGCCATTTCTGTCTGCGCATGCTGAATGGTAACGTCTGGGACACGTTTTAAATCCCAAGTCAAACCGATTTTTGATAAGCCATAAATAATCCATTTGCTAGGATCATATTGCCACCATTTTACCCCGTTGCGATAGTCGTATTGGAAAAAGTGGTGGTAGTTATGGTAGCCTTCGCCCCAAGTGAAAATCGCCAGAATCGGATTATCACGCGCGGTATTGGTATCGGTATAAGGACGGGTACCAAACATATGGCAAAGCGAGTTGATAAAGAAAGTAAAATGATGGCTTAACACCAAACGCAGTAGTCCTGCGAGTACTAAGGTACCTGCAATATCACCCACCATCCAACCAAACAGCGCTGGCAACCCAATATTGGCCAATAAAATCCACAGGGCATAATATTTATCTTGCGCCACTAACACAGGATCAGCTTTTAAATCTGGGATATTTTTATAGTCATAGTGGCCGCTTGGGTAGTTTTTGAGCATCCACCCGATATGTGAGAACCAAAAGCCACGCTTGGCAGAGTAGGGGTCTTGATAGATATCATCGACGTGGCGGTGGTGCAAACGGTGTCCTGCACACCAGTCAAATACCGAGCCCTGAACAGCTAACGTGCCGCCAATCAAAAAGAACCATTTGACAATCGGATGTGCTTGGTAAGTACGATGTGACCATAAACGGTGATAACCGACCGTGATACTTAACCCATTCCAAGCCATAAAGAATGCGAAAATTGCCCAAACTTGCCAACTGACGCTATGTGTCCACAAGTAATAAGGTACAATCAATAAAGCTGCCAAAGGCGTGCTAATTAAGACAAACGCAGGGATCCAATTAATGGGCGCGTTTTCAAAAGATTGAGGTTGTGCCATAGAGATAAATGTCCTGAGGATGATCAAAATACGACATGTATTTTTTTTAATCATTTACGCTATATTGTACTGAAAAAATGGAAAAAAGTGAACACATATACACTCAAATTCCCGACAATTTTGTTAAATTGCTATCGATAAACTTACTGTAATATGAATGCTTTAGCCAAAAAATTCAATTAAAAATTTTAGCTACAAAGATATTTTAGACGGACGGTAAAGTTTTGGTTTGACAAATAATCCGAAAGCAAGTTTGCCGCTCACTTGGCACATATTCTAGATTGGCATAATTCGCTTGACAAAAGGCCTGTGACAAATAAAGCCCCAGACCTGTGCCCTGATTATCGGTGGTAAAAAACGGATTAAATAAATACTGAATATTTTCTTTGGCAACGCCGTGACCTGTGTCTATCACATCGATATGAATAGATTTGCCAAATTCATACACTTGAAGGGTGACAAAAGCATGAGGCCGGGTTTTGCTACTAAAACGCAGCCCGTTATTGATGAGGTTGACCAAAATCTGTGCTAGCTGATGGTTATCAAACATAAAGCCTTTATCCGTACGGCAGTGCAGAAAAATATCATGCCCGCTAAAGTTTTGTTGTATAAAATCGTTTAGCCAGGTTTTGGGTTCGATATAAACAAAATTAGGGCGCTGCTGACGAGATAATTTCAGCACATCTTCGATGATTTTATTGACCCGAATGGTTTGGTGATAAATCATCTCATATAGCAGGATATTGTCACCCGATAAGCTGCTGTCAGCCTCATTAACTTCCTCCATTAATAATTGACTGGCTTGGCTAATGGTTGCCAGTGGGTTACGAATCTCATGGGCAATACTGGCGGATAATTGCCCTAGTGACGCAAGTTTTAGCTGCTGTGCACGGCTAAACTCATGGCGTAAATCTTCAATAAAAATAATGGCATATTGCTGTCTTAATTGGGCGATACGAAGTCGCAAGTCATTAAAACTTTGATTATTAGGCTCAATGCCAACGGCTAAAGGTGTACTAGCAGTCGGTGCATCAAGACGCAGCATTAAAGTTGCTTCAGGCTCTTGGATGATGGGTGCAAGTCTTGCGGCTAATAGGGGGGAAATATCTGGCAAACTAAAATTATCAAGTGTCTTTGGCAGATGTAGTTGTTCGATTGCGGTATCATTGGCGATAAAAATTTCTAAATCGTGGGATACTACCACCACGCCTTGGTCAATGATTTGCACAATTTTATTGTTGATGGCATTTAGCGCGTTGACTTCATTGACTTGGCGCTCAGAGAGCTGCTCAATTTGTTTAAGCCGTTTGGATAACGTATAACTTAAATAAGCCACCCCGATAAAGCTAATTGCCATCGAAGCCACGTTATTGACTAGCGCGTAGTTAACATCGTTTTTTAGGGTTTGATAAAACTGCTGATAAATAACCAGCGTGATGGCAAAAATAGTCAGCAAAATAGCTTGGTTGGAGCGCACCAACATAAAAGCTGCGGCAACTTGCACCAAAAACAGCAAAATGACTTGTAAATCATTACCACCGCTAAAATACAATAAGGTAGTGAGTACCAATGCATCAACGGTTAGCCCGACCATCAACAGCGGATTTTTGGGATAAAAGTAATACAAAATAAATAGAGTAATACTAAAGAAAAAATAAAAAAAGGTGGGGAAAAGATTAATTAATATCCAATAGTCATGCTGGGCATTTTTTAATGCCAACATAAAACTAAAGGAAAAAAAGATAGCAATAATAACGCGGTAACCATTGTAGACGTTACCGATTTTTTTGGTTTTATCGTGGGTGTTTGGCTTGTCAAATAGCGATGAAAACGCAGGATTGGTAATCATGGTTTAGGGTTGAATTAAACCGTGACGCATAGCCAAATGGGTAAGTTTGACATCACTGTCGATATTAAGCTTTTCAAAAATACGATAGCGGTAGGTATTGACTGTTTTGACACTTACAAACAACTGATCGGCGATTTGCTGTGGACTTTTACAATTGACCACCATCATCGCCACCTGCATTTCTCGCTCACTTAGCGCATCAAATGGCGACTCTGAATTGTCAGTGAATAAAATATCAGCAAGCTGCTCGGCAACATCGGCGCTAAAATAACGCCCGCCTTGGTGGACTTTTTTGATGCCTTTAATCATCTCATCAAGCGGTGTCCCTTTGGTGATATAGCCACTCACCCCTGCTTTGATGAGCATGGATGGGTAGGGCTGCTGAACCAAAGAGCTGACCGCCAAAATCTTGGTATTTTTATCGGTTTGCAGCAAGCGCTTGGTGACTTCTAACCCGCCAATGGTAGGCATATTGACATCAAGTAACACCACATCGGGTTTTAATTGTTTGGTTTTGATAATCGCGGTTTCACCATCAGCAGCTTCACCAATCACATCAATATCAGGGCTATCTGACAGCATCCGTACGATGCCCATTCGGACTAAATCATGATCGTCAACCACCAATACTCTAATCATCATTTTTTATCTCCACCGCGCTTATCTTTGCTTATCTTTATGCCAACAAAAATGCCAACAAAGTTTTGTATCAATAACGCTTTATATCAACAAAAATTTATATAAAAAAGAGTCAGCTAAAAAAACTCATTGTTCAACAATAACTGTCTATCCCCAAGTTTTTATATTAGCACAGTTAGCGATTTAAGACGTGAGTTACTGTCTTAAATGTGACGAGATTTTTTATTTATGTTATGGGTAAATTTAGGCAGGCAAATTTGCGCATATGACGAAAATTCGCTTAACTTGTCCAATAGCTTTATAATAGCCAGCATTCAAACCCTTAGTACTGCTAAAAAAATGCGAATCCCATTATGAGAATTAGAAAGCTGTTTAAATTTGAAAATGCCCATATCGTGCGCAATTGTAGCTCCGATCGCTGCAAGTACTCGATTCATGGGCATAGTTACCAAATCGAGCTGATTTTAGAAGCGCACCGCCTCGATCACGGGCAAATGGTGTATGATTTTGGGCTGTTAAAATCATCGATTAAAGACATCATTGATAGTTTTGACCATGCTATTTGTTTTTGGGATAAAGATGACCCTGACTATATTGACGCCTGCAAAAAATTTAGCGCGCGCTGGATTAGTTTGCCTGTTTCGCCCTCGGCAGAGCAGTTTAGCCGCGTGGTGTTTTTTTGGGCAAGAGAAATCTTAAAACAGACCCAAATGCAAAACGGCGAAACCGATGTCAAAGTGTATTCCGTCATCGCCCACGAAACAGCAACAGGCTATGCACAGTGCTTTGAAGACGATGTCGATAATGCCCAAATGGGCGCATTGACGCTGGGTGATTTTGAATTTAGCGAGCAAGTAAAAGCCGAATGGCATGACCCCTTGATGTATGACAAATTAAAAAAAGGCGAAAAATTTGTCAATCCGACAGTGGTTTTACAGGTTGACTAAGCTGTTGGTAGCTGACGGGGTTGTTGTAACGATTTTTGATTTAGGACAAACATGGGGCAAGCTGGGAAAATCGACATGAATAAAACTATCCTCTTAAAATCCGAAACCGATACCCAAGCCTTAGCTAAAGAGCTTGCCGAGATGAATTTAACTGGTAGCGTCTGGCTGTCGGGTGATTTGGGGGCGGGCAAGACCACGCTTACCCGCTATTGGCTTCAAGCAATGGGTCATACAGGCGCAGTAAAAAGTCCGACTTTTACCTTGGTTGAACCTTATCGTATTACGCAGGACGATGGTACAATTAAGCCGGTTTACCATGCCGATTTATACCGCCTCAATGATCCTGAAGAATTGGAATTTATCGGTTTTTATGAATATCAAGATGAGCCAAATAGTTTGGTGATTATTGAGTGGGCGAGTCGGGCAGCAGGCTATTTGACGCCGCCCAATGCCACTCTTGATATCAAACGCCTTGGTGACGAACAACGAGAAGTGACGATTAGTTTTGCCTGACAACCGTATTCATAAATTATCCCCACTGCTTATCAACCAAATCGCCGCTGGCGAGGTGGTCACGCGTCCTGCCTCTGTGGTCAAAGAACTGATTGAAAATGCGATCGATGCCAACGCTACTCATATTCGAATCGATATCGAACAAGGCGGGCTTGGGTTGATTCAAATTAGTGACAACGGCATGGGAATTCATCCTGATGATATGACGCTTGCCGTCACTCGCCATGCCACCAGTAAACTTGCTAATGTCAGCGAGTTGGTTGGTATTCATAGTTTAGGCTTTCGCGGCGAGGCACTAGCGAGCATTGCAGCGATATCGCATCTGACTTTAACCAGTAGTCACAATGACAGCGGGATAGGGGAGCAGCTGAGCGTGAGCGGTAGTGAGGTAAGCCAAGCTACTATTCGTCCTATCGTAAAACATCGCGGCACATGTGTCAGCGTTCGCGATTTGTATTTCAATGTGCCAGGCAGACGCTCGCACCTAAAAAGTATCGCCACAGAATTTGCCCATATTGAACAAGTCGTGCAGCGATTAGCAATTAGTTTTGCCGATGTGCAGATTGAATTATATCATCAAGACAAATTGCGTTTTAGCTTAACGCAGTCAGCCAAAGCGTCTCACCAAAATTTAGAGGATGCTGCATTGCCTTTTTTGCCGGCTTTTAGTTTGGCGCGGCTTGAACAAGCGTTAAATTTGCCATTGGCTGAGATTGCACAGCCATTTTATTTATCGCTGCAAGGTTTACAAGCACAGACAGAGGATTTAAATGCCCAAGTCACCGGCTGGTTTTTTATCGCCCATAAAAATAATCTGCCAAAACTGATTTATATCAATCATCGTTTGGTCAGTGATTTGGCAATTAGCCAAGCCATACAAAAAGTGGGTCGCAAGCTCGGTATTGGCATCGATAATTCGCTACAAATGGGCTATGCGTTGTCTTTTGAGCTGCCTGCCGAGTGGATAAATGTCAATATTCACCCAAGTAAACAACAGGTCAAAATCCAACCACTGACTAATATATTAGCTTGGTTGTCTCAGCATATGTTAGAGCAATTGCCGCCTAAAATGACTGAGTTAAATACCCTGCAACGGCAAGCTTGCGTGACAAAAACTGATGACAGTAACGTCGATAAATTTCAAAAATTGCCTACAGGTGAAGCTACGTCCATTCAGTATATAAAGCCTAATGAAAAACCCACCAATCACATAACTCACGTTGCCGAAAATCAGTCGATTTATCTGACAACAAAGGGTGCGGTTGATAGGTTAACGGATAGCGACTCGATACAGCTAGTAACCTTATTTGAAAACCAGCATGAATTTGAAAACCAGCATCAAACTTTTGCTTTAATTTTTTGGCAAGGATATTTTTATCTGATTGATTTACAATACCATCATATAGACAGTGATGATAAAGCCTATGTTCAATCTTATTTGAATCAAGCTGATTTTACCCAAATTGCCGATAGTGCCATACAAGTCAGTGAAACTGACATGCTACAATGGCTGCTGTCGCATTCGCATTTACCTAATCGCTAGTAACCTTAACAATCCCCAGAATAAGCTATGATAACAGCCGATAAACAAGACGTGATTTGCCTTATAGCACCTACTGCCAGCGGTAAAACAGCGTTGGCGTACGAACTCTACGAAACAGGCAAATATCGTCTTATTTCAGTAGATTCTGCTTTGATTTATCGGGATATGAATATCGGGACTGCCAAACCGACACGTGAAGAATTGGCAAACTATCCGCATGCGCTTGTTGACATCATTAGTCCTGAGCAAAGCTACAGCGTTGCCCAGTTTGTAAGCGATGTGGACTATCATATCAATCTTGCGCATCAGCAAAATAAAACCCCTGTACTGGTGGGTGGAACGATGATGTACTATATGGCACTGATTCAAGGTATCAATGATATCCCAGCCACCTTGCCAGAGATTCGTCAACAAGTCACCCAACTGATTGCCGAGCAGGGGATTGAACAGCTGCATGCTTATTTAACCCAAGTAGATCCCATCCTTGGTAAGCAACTCAAAACCACAGACACACAAAGAATTGGCAGAGCGGTGGAAATCTATCTACAAACAGCTAAACCATTAAGCGCTTGGCAGAATCAGCCCGCTAGGGCGTTAGCCGACAATCCACATCAGCGTTGGCAGATTTTAGCCGTGATGCCAGATCGTGACTGGTTACACAAGCGTATCGCACTTCGGCTAGATATCATGTGGCAGCAAGGCTTTTTGCAGGAAGTGATTGCCCTGCGACAACAGTATCACCTCACGGCTGATCTGCCATCCATGCGCTGCGTTGGCTACCGGCAGGCTTGGGATTTTTTAGAAAAAATACAAAATACAACAGTGTTTACACAGGATAATAATGAAGAAAATTTTCCTGATAATATGGCGCATTTTTTACTAAACACGCACAGCTCCCCAATTGAAGATTATAGACAAACTATGCAAAATGAGGCATTATATGCTACAAGGCAGTTAGCAAAACGCCAATATACATGGATGCGTAAGCTAGTAAGTACACAACAATTGGTTGAGGGGTTTGATATCACACCCTTAACAACTATTGATGAGGCAAGAACGCTGCTAATAAAAACAAGTTAAAAGCAGTGCTATGCTTGGGTAATACTATCTAAGCGCTTGTTTGGTATAGTTCTTACTATCCGTGTTAAGCCAATAAGCTGTCATTTAAGGTATAATTAAAAAGTCGTCTAAAAATATAATAATTTAACCAACTTTCTGTTTATTTCTGGGAGAAACCTATGTCAAAAGGTCAAACACTACAAGACCCTTTCTTAAACTCTTTACGTAAAGACCGTATTCCAGTGTCTATTTTTTTAGTCAATGGCATCAAACTTCAAGGTCAAATCGAATCTTTCGATCAATATGTGGTATTACTCAAAAACACCGTCAGTCAAATGGTCTACAAACACGCCATTTCAACGGTGGTACCTGCCCGTAATCCCCGTTCAGCCACGCCAATGCCAGGGGCAAGTGGATACGGCCAATCTAGCCAACTGGGCTTTGGTCAAACAGGCGGTTTTGAACCACAGGGCTATGGCGCAAATCGCACAGGGTTTACTAATCGTGGGGGCTTTGGTGACCGTGGCTTTGATGGCGGCGGTTATGACAATGACCAACGTGGCTACCCACAGGAGCGTACAGGGTTTGCGCAAGCACCGTATGATCGCAGTGGTTTCGCTGACCGTGGTTTTGATAGCGGCTATGACAATATGAATTTTGAGCCTACCAAAGACGATGCCAATTTTGACGATGATGCAAACGGCAATGGTGAAGACAAGTATTAATTTTTAAATTCAAAATATGATATTACGTGGCGAACCTTATCAGTGTTCGCCATTTTTTATAGCTTATTTTATAACTTAGGTTCAATAGCTTTTTTAGGCTGATTTAGCAATGCCTAGATTGTTAATATAAACTCGATGAAATGTTGTCAAAATATGTATTTTCCGACTTATCCCGTGAATATTGGCTGAAATTACGCTATGATAATCAGACTTTAAAAAATTTTAAATTTTTAGCTTTAAATATTGTTTATGCTAACTATTAAATGCCCGAATAAGCGGATAGCGATAACCGCATAACGATAGGTGCCCGAAAAAAGCGCACCAACAGCCATCTTGAAAAATTAGTGAGGAATTATCTTGGATGCATCGGTTGATTATTTAAAGCATGCCAAAGACGCTATCAAAACAGAACAACATGCTTTAGATTTGCTGATTGAACAGCTAGATGAACGATTTGTGACCGCTTGCCATTTGATTGAAAACTGTCAGGGTCGTGTGGTGGTGACAGGCATGGGTAAGTCAGGGCTTATTGGTCGCAAAATTGCAGCGACTTTTGCCTCAACGGGAACGCCGTCTTTTTTTATGCACCCTGGTGAAGCAGGTCATGGCGACTTAGGAATGTTGGTCAAAGGCGATGTGTTAATTGGCATCTCAAACTCAGGTGAATCAGATGAAATCCGTACGTTACTGCCTGTGGTAAAAAAACTGGGCATTCCGCTCATTAGTATCAGCCGTGACAAACGCGGTATTTTGCCAAGATCTGCTGATGTGGCTTTGACTTTAGGGGCGTCTGAAGAAGCTTGTCCCCTTGGTTTGGCACCGACATCAAGTACTACAGCTACTTTGGCGCTAGGAGATGCGTTAGCGGTGGCGTTGGTGCATAGTAAGCATTTTACCTCAGAAGATTTTGCTTTATCACACCCTGCAGGGGCATTGGGTCGCAAATTATTAACCCAAGTAAAAGACTTGATGCATGTAAATAACCTGCCAACCATTAATGAGCATTCAACGCTTAACGAAGCCTTGTTTAGCATGACAGGTGGCAGACTGGGGATGACGGTGATTACCAATGTGAACAATCAAGTCGTGGGTGTATTCACCGATGGCGACTTGCGCCGTAGCTTAGCGCGCCAATTGGGGCTTGATACGCCGATTAGTCAGGTGATGTCAACCAATCCAAAGTCCGTCAATCCTGATGTTCGTGCGTCTGATGCGCTGACATTAATGAATGAACAAAAGATAAATCAGCTATTAATCATTAATGATGATAAGACTTTAGCGGGTATTTTGACCTTGCATGAGCTACTGCATGCGGGTGTGAATTAATAGGCTTAAAGTAATTAGGCTTACAATAATAAGGATAAGGTCATGCAAAGTCTGCTCACTAAAGCAAAAAACGTTAAACTATTGGTCATGGATGTTGATGGCGTACTGTCCGATGGAAAAATTATCTATGATGCCAATACGGTTGAAACCAAAGGCTTTAATGTTCAAGATGGCTTTGGTATTCAGCGTATTCACCAAGCAGGAATTCAAACCGCCATTATAACCGGTCGTACTAGTGACATTGTCACGCATCGCGCCAAAGAATTAAAAATCACCCATCTAGTGCAAGGGCGTGAAGACAAATTAACGGCGCTCAATGAATTGTTAGCTAATATTGGTATCTCGCTAGCAGAGTGTGCGTATATCGGTGATGATTGGCCAGATATCAAAGCCTTACAATCGGTCGGATTTGCTGCAGCCGTGGCAAATGCCAATGGCGAAGTCATCAAACGGGTCGACATGGTTACCACGCGCTCAGGCGGAGAAGGGGCTGTTCGTGAGTTATGTGATTTGATTTTAAAAGCAACGGGTCATTACGAGGATATTTTGGCAAGCTATGTGGTTTAGGTCATATAACTTGGTTTAAGGGATTTATGCTAAGGGATTTAGTTTAAGCAATTTGTTTTAAGTGATTTGGCGTATGCGGTTTAGTGTGGTAACGTCCGTTTTTATCAAATTTTTTGGCAATGTTAGGTGGCAATCGTGTCAACAAAAACGCTATTTATTTTAGGCTTATTATTTATTATCGTATCGGCCTATTTTTATGCGCAAAATGATGCTCGCTTGACCCAAGTATCACTCAAACCGACCGATATTGATTACCAAGCAGAGCAAGTCAAAGCGCTACAAACGACCGAAACAGGTAGTGTCGGCTATCAGTTAACAGCGGCGCAGGTAACCCATTATCAAAATGCCAATACCGCCGTGATGTCCAATCCGCAGATTGTTATCCGTCCAAAAAATGAGCGTGAAGTAACCTTGGTGGCTGACCAAGCGCAATTGGATGAAAATAAGCAGATTGCCAAACTGATAGGTAACGTGACCTTAACCAGCGTTCCGTTGCTCACCCAAAATACCAGTATGTCGAATTTGCCCGTTAAAATGATAGGTAAAAACTTTGTCGGTGATTTGGTCAATAATACAGTAATGACTAATGAACCGCTTACCTTTATCCATGGCAATAATCGGTTTGATGCCAAACAATTTAGTGGTGACTTGGCAACGGGTGATTACGGTTTTGGACAAGTGAGTGTGATGATTCAACCTGCACAGTAGCTAACCCTTTTTATGGAGTACAGTAGCTACTTTTAAGACAGCAGCTCAGTTGCGATGTTGACGGGACTTAAGTGAGTATCAAAAATCTTTAACTTCGGTGCTAATTTAATCTATATTGTTGATTTTAAAATTTTTATATAAAAGGTTTAACATGATTGTGGTGAAGACTCGACAATTAATAATGGCTGGCGGTGTGTTAGTTGCTGGCATCCTTGCGGCATCGAACGTGGCAAACGCCTTGCCATCAGACGCCAATGAGCCGATTCGGTTGTTGGCAGACAAAGCGACGTACAGTGAGCGCTCTGGGGTGACAAGCTATACAGGCAACGTCACCATTACCCAAGGCACGCTCAAAATGGCGGCGGATAATTTAATCGTCAATTTGACGCCAACCCGCGCCATCGAAAGTGCAGTCGCAACCGGGCGTCCTGCCACTATCCAACAAATTGTGACACAAGAGAAGGGCTTGGCGAAAGGTCAGGCGAATCGAATTGACTACAATGTCAAAACAGGGCTTGTTACCCTCACGGGTAATGCGCGCTTGACCCAAAATGGTGGTAGTTTTTCTGGGAATGTCATCCATTACAGTCTAAAAGTGGGTGATATTGAGGCAAAAGCAGGGAATAACCAACGTGTTGAGCTGGTGTTTCCGCCACAATCAACCAACCGTGTGGGCGTTCGCAATCGCTAGTATTTTTTAACTTGCTTTCGCTTTGTTCATTGCCATTGTTTAGTTCTAGGATTTATTATGTCGCAACCGCAAGCCAACCAGACTCTAATCATGCAGCACCTTGCCAAACGCTATGGCAAGCGTTGGGTGGTTAAAGACGTGTCTTTTTCGGTAGAACAAGGACAAGTGGTTGGGTTACTTGGTCCAAATGGGGCGGGTAAGACTACCAGTTTTTATATGGTCGTCGGTTTGGTCAATATGGACAAAGGGCAAATACAGCTCGGCAATCAAGATTTGTCGGCATTGTCCATGCACGAGCGCGCCGCGTCAGGCATTGGCTACTTACCGCAGGAAGCGTCAATTTTTCGCAAATTAACCGTTGAAGAAAATATTTTATCGATTTTGCAGACTCGCACAGATTTGGATAAAGTGGGGCAGCAGCAGCAACTTGAGCAGCTGATTGGGGAGTTTAATTTGGGTCATGTGCGCCACTCATTAGGGATGAGCGTGTCAGGCGGTGAGCGCAGACGCTGTGAGATTGCCCGTAGCCTTGCCTCAAATCCCAAGTTTATTTTGCTTGACGAGCCTTTTGCGGGGGTTGACCCGATTTCGGTAGGCGATATCAAAGAGGTAATTATTAAGCTCAAACAACGTGGCATCGGCGTGTTGATTACTGATCATAATGTACGTGAGACTTTGGCTATTTGTGAACATGCGTATATTGTCAGTGAAGGACAAATTATTGCGGCAGGTACGCCAGAGCATATTTTAGACAATGAGTTGGTACGTAAGGTCTACTTGGGTGAAAACTTCATGGTCTAGCAAGCAGGGTTTAGTAAGATTGTTCAAGGCAAAACGTGATGACCACTAAAGCACGCATCTGGCAAGCGATTTTATTTGAGACAATCGCCATACTGCTATCATTAGGCTGGGTAAAATTACTCAGCTTTTTTGGCTTTACGGGTAGTGAGTCGCAGCATAACTCAAGTATATTGGCGCTGCTGATTGGCATTTCGTTCATCGCCATGATTTGGACATTTATTTATAACTTATTGTTTGATAAATTTTTTACCGGTGAAAAATTGACTCGACCGCTATGGCTACGGGTACTGCATATACTGGGATTTGAAGGTGGCTTGTTGGGCTTTACCTTACCACTGGTCATGTGGGTGATGAATATTGGTCTGTGGCAAGCGTTTTTGCTCGATATTTCGTTGACCCTACTTATTTTGGTGTATGGGTTTATTTTTTACTGGATTTATGACCTAGTCGCCCATAAATATAGTCGCAAATAACGGCAATCTTGCGTGTCAAAACTTGTGTGTCAAAAATAGTTCGCTATCGCTAATTTCATTGCATTAATTTTATTGCATGGTTTATCCCTCTCATTACCACCAATACTCTTTAATTTTCTTTATTATTTAATTTTTTGTTGCAAATTGGACGCTATGGCAAAATCAAAATCATCCTACGTGTGCCAACAGTGTGGCGCAAACTTCGGTAAATGGTCGGGACAGTGTGCCGAATGTGGCGCATGGAATAGCCTTGTCGAAGCGTCGACGGTCAGCATGCCACATCATAAACCTGTCACCAAAAAAGCCAGCAACTACGCGGGCGAACAATCGAGCGTCATGCCACTTAATGCCGTGCCTATGTCACTCGATACTAGGCTACCAACGGGTGTTGGTGAGTTTGATCGGGTGTTAGGCGGCGGCTTAGTAGCAGGTTCTGTGGTGCTGATTGGGGGTGATCCGGGTATTGGCAAATCCACTATTTTGCTACAGACGGCGATTCACATGGCAGAAAATCAAAGTCTAGCCGGAAGTGCACTGTATATTACGGGTGAAGAATCGTTGTCGCAGGTGGCGATGCGGGCTAGTCGTTTGGGGCTACCCAATAACAACTTAAAAGTATTGGCAGAAACCAATGTTGAAATGATCTGCCAAGCCCTAACCCAAGAGCAACCAGCTGTCGCTATCATTGACTCAATTCAGACTTTGTTTACCGAAGCCATTCAATCCGCGCCAGGCGGTGTCAGTCAAATTCGTGAATCAGCGGCGATTCTGACGCGCTATGCCAAGCAAACGGGTACAGCGTTATTTTTGGTCGGGCATGTGACCAAAGAAGGGGCGCTGGCAGGCCCTCGCGTGCTAGAACATATGGTAGATGCGGTACTGTATTTTGAAGGACAGTCGGACAGCCGTTTTCGAATGATTCGTGCGGTGAAAAATCGTTTTGGTGCCGTCAACGAGCTGGGGATTTTTGCCATGACGGATGCGGGACTCAAAGAAGTGGCGAATCCATCGGCGATATTTTTAAGTCGATATGATAAACCGATTGCAGGCTCAGTGGTCATGGTTAGCCGTGAGGGTACCAGACCGCTACTGGTTGAAGTACAAGCGCTGGTGGATGAATCGCAAGGACAACCTAGGCGCATGGCATTAGGTTTAGATTATCAGCGCTTAGCCATGTTGTTGGCAGTGATGCACCGTCATGGCGGTATCCAAACCAATGGGCAAGATGTGTATGTCAATGTGGTAGGCGGGGTCAAGGTGCTTGAAACAGGCTCAGATTTGGCGGTGTTATTAGCTTGTGCGTCTAGTATCAAGGAAAAGCCTTTACCTTATACCCTAGCAGTATTTGGTGAAGTGGGCTTATCCGGTGAAATCAGACCTGTTCCCAATGGTCAAGAGCGTCTAAAAGAAGCGGTGAAACATGGCTTTACCCATGCGATTGTACCCAAAGCCAATGCACCCAAAACGCAATTAGGGCAATATCAAGGTCTCAAAATCATTGCAGTTGAGCGACTAGATGATGCGATTGATAGCGCCTTTAATTCTCTATAAATAAAGGAATCATCTATAAATAAAAGACATAAAAAAAGCTGAAATGTTACTTTTCAGCTTTTTTATGATTGACTTTTTTATTCTGCATCTGCGGCAAAATTAAAGTATTTGGATTGACTGCCAATGATTTTTTCAACTGCTTCAATCACTTCATCCACCACATCATCATACACCCCATAGTGAAGTTCATTGCGAAACGAGGTAAACGGGCTTTTACGCAGACCTGAACGCACTTCGGTGATACCACTTTTATGGTAAATAAAATCAACTTTACCATTGGTGTTTAGTACACAGCTTAACCGTCCATCTTTTACCATCATATCTACGCGCTCTGGCATAAAGATGTATTCATTAACATTTAATGTTTTGTCTTCGACAGCTTTCGTAACAAGCGATTTTAAATCAAACATAGTGACCTCAAAGTATATTGTTTTTTATAATTAACATTTAGAGAAAATAGCAGTATTGTCACTGCTTACTTATCAACTGCTATTATGAAGAATTAATCTATCACTGTGTGTAAAAAAATGGATAACTTATGTTATCCATCTTCATCTTGTTAAGCGCTAGCGCCTATTTAACCCATCGTATTTAATTGAGCAAAGTTAAATTAGCTCAAAATTAAGCTGTCATCTTCTACCACTTCGCCGCGGGTGCGTTCAAACATATTGAGTAAATCATGGACAGTCATGCCTTTGCGTTCATCGCCTGATACGTCTAGTACCACTTGCCCTTGGTGTAGCATGACGGTGCGCGTGCCGTGATTGAGCGCTTGCTGCATGGAGTGAGTGACCATCATGGTAGTGAGGTTATTTTCTTGGACGATTTTATCGGTCAGTTCCAAGACGAAAGCGGCGGTTTTTGGGTCAAGGGCAGCCGTGTGTTCATCGAGTAGTAAAATTTTCGACGGCTGCAGGGATGCCATTAATAGGCTAACGGCTTGGCGTTGCCCGCCTGATAATAAACCCATACGGTCAGTGAGTCGATTCTCTAACCCTAATTTTAAAATCGCCAGTTTTTCACGGAAAATTTCACGGTTTTTGTGATTCAATGCGCCTTTTAAAAAACGCGATTCGCCACGCTTGTAAGCAAGTGCCATGTTTTCTTCAATGGTTAAGGCTTCACAAGTACCTGCCATTGGGTCTTGGAAAACGCGTGCTACCCAATGTGCCCGTTGGTGGGCAGATTTTTTGGTCACGTCAATATTGTTTAAGGTAATTTTGCCGCTATCGACCCGAATCGTGCCAGCGACGGCATTTAAAAACGTCGACTTACCTGCGCCGTTGGTGCCAATGACCGTGACAAATTCACCTGCTTCAATACGCAGGCTGATACCACGTAAGGCAGGGTTTTCGATGGGCGTACCAGGATTGAATGTCAATCGTAGGTTGTCTGCGTTCATCATAAGGCATTGTCCTTTTACTTTACTTTTACTTTATAAGTTGTTAAGTGCCAAAGTTAAAATCAACTATTTGATACCAAGTTAAGCGGCATGCTTATGGCGATTGCTCAAAATTTTTGATTTGATTTTTGGCAAGATTAAAGCAATCACCACCAGTAGTGCGGTGACTAAGTTAACATCTTGAGGACCAAAACCAATCGCACGTAAGGTATCATTTGACAACGCAATTTGGATAAAGAATTTATAAAGAATCGCCCCGACAATAGCAGATAGGGTAATCCACCGCATTTTTTTGGCAGGGAGGATGGTTTCACCAATGATAACGGCAGCAAGACCAATCACAATGGTACCAACACCAATGGAAATATCGGCACCGCCTTGGGTTTGCACAAAAATCGCACCAGCAAGCGCAATCAGCCCGTTAGAAATCGCCATCCCAAGCAAGATACTTCGAGAAGTGGCAATCCCTTGTGCTTGTGACATTCTAAGGTTAGAGCCAGTTGCCCGCATTGCCAAGCCCATCTCAGTGCTAAAGAACCAATCTAAGAAAAACTTGGCAGCAATCACCACACCACCAATCACCACACAGCGCATCCAATAGCCGTTACTATCAGTCACAAGTTCGCCAAATATCGTTGGCTCACCGAGCAATGGCAAGTTTGGCGCTTGCATGATACGCAAATTGACGGCATACAGCGCGACCATCACTAAAATACTGGAGAGCAGCTGTAAAATACCAAGTTTGACATGTAGCCAAGCCGTTACCAAACCTGCAACACCACCAGCAAGCATACCAAAGATACAAGCCAGCCAAGGGTTTACATCGGCAATAATTGCCACGCCTGCGACAGCACCGCCTAAGGGGAAACTACCATCCGCGGTCAAATCTGGAAAATCTAACACCCGAAATGAAATGTATACGCCCAAAGCCACTAACGCATAGATTAGACCACTTTCTAGGGCACCAAATAAAGCAAGTAACGACATAACTGTTCACACAAAAAAGTAAAGACCGCTTGTTAATTTAACAAGCAGTCAGGTGTTAAGGTAAACCAAGTGGCATTAAGCGTAATGCGACTAAAGTACAAATACGCGCTTTGAAACTTTAGTTGCCACTGGGAAATTAAATTTGCAATCACATTAAAACAGCTAAAACTAACGAATGATTTATTGTTTAGCTTTTGGCGCAGGTTCTACTTGGGCTGCCTGACTAATTAAATCTTGTGGCAGCGTAATGCCAACTTCTTGCGCGTGTTTTGGGCTAAGGTATAAGTCAAGCTTATTCATCGTGATAGGCTTGATGGTACCCGGTTTTTCGCCTTTTAGGACGCGTCCAACGATTTTACCTGTTTCGATGCCCAAATTTTTGTAGTTGATACCCATTGCCGCGACTGCACCACGGGCAACGGAGTCAGTATCGGACGCCACTAGAGGGACTTTAATTTCTTTAGCCGCTTGGTAAAGCGACTCATAGGCGGATACCACGTTGTTGTCAAGTGAGGTATAGATGAGCTGAACTTTACCTTGTAGACCGCGAGTTGCTTGTGGAATATCGGTAGTGCGCTGTGCAGGTGCTGCAACGATGCTAATGCCCATCGGTTTAAACTTTGCTTCAAGCGCTTTGAGTACTACTGTTGAGTTGACTTCCCCTGGGCTGTATACATAACCGACTGATTTGAGATTTGGTACGACTTTTTTCATCAGCTCAATCTGTGGCTCAAGTGGCAACATGTCTGATGCGCCTGTCACGTTGGTGCCAGAGGCTTCCCAAGATTTTATCAGTTTCGCTTCGACCGGGTCGGTAACTGCAGAGAAAATGACAGGAATTGAGTTGGTCGCTGCAATGACGGATTGCGCCGATGGGGTAGCAATGGCAACGATGGCATCGGGTTTATCCGCGGCAAATTGTTTGGCAATCTGACCGGCAGTCGCCGTATTGCCTTGGGCTGATTGGAAATTTACTTTTAGGTTTTGACCTTCTTTAAAGCCTTCGTTGCCAAGCTCTTCAATCACACCTTGACGAACGGCATCTAATGCTGGGTGCTCAACGATTGCTGTGATAGCAAC
Source organism: Enhydrobacter sp. 8BJ (assembly GCA_902506225.1). Lineage (GTDB taxonomy): Bacteria > Pseudomonadota > Gammaproteobacteria > Pseudomonadales > Moraxellaceae > Faucicola. Next base: position 1,105,315 of record LR733345.1, read on the forward strand.
AGACTTGGTATCGCCTGACGCCGCTGTCGTTGCACTTGCTGTGCTTGCATCAGCTGTTTTATTGTTAGATTGGCTACAACCCATCAGGCTTGCCATACAAATTCCACCTAGCATCATTGCTTTGGTCAAACGAGAAACACCAAATGTAGCGTTCAACATATATCACTCCAAAAATCCATCCATAGGATAACAATTAAAAAGGTAAATCTCAAAAAGGAAAATCTTACAGTTCAATAACAATGTCATACAGCATTGTTAAACATTATTTACATTTTATCAGCTAATTTTGCAGTCGCATAGCGTTATATGTCTCAGGCAAGTTTGCCAACCATGATTAAAGCTTTGGGTAACTACTTAAAAAGGCATTATCTGATAAATTCCTATAACATAAAAATCTGCCTTATTTCGTTAACGTATCATTTTTTAATAATAATTCGCTAAGTCATCAGCTAACTAATAAGTCATAGCGCATTGTTTTTTTAGTAGAAAGAAAATTATCACGGCATTATCATATTAAGTTACATTTTAATTTCATAATATAGCTTCATACAAAATTACTTATCCAGCGTACATATAAAGGTACAGATAAAGGTGTATGACAATAAAAAAATCGACGTTATTAACTAGCTTACTTTTAGCGGGCTCATTCATGGCTTCATCCACTGTTTTTGCAGATCCTGGTCATGGTAAAGCTCAATATAAACAAGACAAAAACTGGAAACAGCAACAAAAACACTATAAAGATGACCGCAAAGGAAACCAACGCTACAACACAAAGCATGATAGAGACCGCGACAGAGGTGATAATCGATACTACGATAGTCGTACGGGTCGCTACCTAACCTACGATCAGTATCGCCAATTGCCCCCAGGTCTACAAAAAAATGTCGCACGTGGTAAAGCGGTACCACCAGGCTGGGCAAAAAAACTAGACAGTCGTTATTACACCGTCAAGCGATATAATGACCGTAATGTTTATGTGTTAAATAACAATGCTTATCGTCAGGCAAAAGTTATCAGTCGCCCGCGTCCAGGTGAAGTGCGCCTACGTGTTGACAACCGCGTACTTGATGTGCTTGAAGCGACACGTGTTATTTTAAATGTGCTTTAAATTTTTAAATGTGCTTTAAATAAGGCATCATTTTACTGCACAGTTTGAAGAGCCCGTCTATTTAATTAGGCGGGTTTTTTTATTTAACCATAGCGATTATTTGTCAATTTTTCGCTCGGGTGTAGTATCAACGTTAATCGCGCCTTTTATTAGTTCAGGATTTAGTGTTAAGCCTTGGGCTTGTGCATGTTTTGGGCTCACATATAAAGTTAATTGGTTCATCACTTCGGGTTTAACTTGAGTGACAGGTGTACCATCCAAAATTTTGCCTACCATTTTGCCTGTGGTACGCCCAAAGTCATAATCATTGACACCGAGTGCTGCCGTAGCGCCGCGGCGGACGCTAAACTCATCGGAGGCGATGATGGGAAGTTTTAATGCATTGGCTGATTGCACCATTGATTCAAATGCCGACGCCACATTATTGTCCATTGAGGTATAAATCAACTGGGCTTTGCCGCCAAGGCTATTAGTTGCCATGGCAATATCGGTCGGACGGTTGGCTGGGATATCCACTAAGTTCATGCCACGTTTTGGTAGCGCAATGCTGAGTTTATCTCGCAGCGCCACCGAATTCATTTCACCTGCGCTAAACACATAGCCAATGGATTTGGCTGACGGCATGATTTTTTGCATAAAGTCTAGCTGCGGTGCTAACGGTAATTGGCTGGATAAACCTGTGATGTTGGGCTGAGTCGGGGTGTTTTGTTGAGTAATGAGCTTGGCAGCCACAGGATCTGACACCGCTGTATAAATAATCGGTATCTCTTTGCTAGCGGCAGCCAATGACTGGGCAGTAGGGGTGGAGATTGCCACGATGGCATCAGGTTTATCAGCGACAAATTGCTTGGATATTTGTCCTGCCGTTGCCGTATTGCCTTGTGCTGACTGAAAATTTACGGTTAGATTTTGCCCTTTTACATACCCTTCAGCAGCCAATTCATCAAGGATACCTTGGCGAATGGCGTCGAGCGATGGGTGTGCCACAATCGCAGAAATGGCGATGGTTTTATTGGGTTTTTGGCTGGCAGTGGCTGAGGGTTTGCTAGACGTGTCTGCAGCTTGCGCGGGTGGTTTCTGAGGTGAGCAGGCGGCTAAAGATAATCCAACAATGGCGCAGATAGCGGATAATTGACCGTGTGTGGTTGACAACATAGTATTCCCCAATAATCAAACTTGTTTTGTGAGTCGAGTATATCATTTCAATGTACTAGTTTACTATAACATAAATAAAAGTTTGCGACCATGGCTAAGTGTTTATGGATTAGAAGGTTTTATAAACGCTTTGCTAAATACTAACTTATTAACAAAACCTGTCATGAATACCACCATATGATTATGCTTAATTACATAAAGTCCTTAATTGAAACATAAAGTATAAATATTATTGAATATTTCATGAAATTGTCATAATAAAATGGTATGAAAATCTCTCGATATCTTTTAGAATAGAACTTCTACTCGCAGCATTATTTATCTTTTTTAAACGATTCGTTGCAGCGTTGATTAAGTTAAACATGTTTGTGCTTAGTAAAGGTAAATGATTCACAGATGGAATCATCGTACACTAACTCAACAAGGAGGCTATATGAACTCATCAAATTTGATGGCAGGCGTATTAGTAGTTGGTGCTATTCTACCTTCGGCTGAAGCACCCCATTATTGCCAATATAATAAGGCAGCTAATCCCGTTAGAGCCAATCGAAAATCTATACCCGTTCGCATCAGCGTGAGTAAAGGCGAACGCTAATCGTGTAACATTATTGATTTTTTGATATTTAGGATAGCTTAATAAAAAAACCGCTGATGATTACCAGCGGTTTTTTTATATTTTGACAAAGAATGTGTCAAAATATTTCAAATTATAGCCGTCAACCGCAGTTAAGCCCATTAAGCAAGGGTGGCACCCGCAGGGATATGGTCATCTAAAGTAACCACCGTCAATTGACCGGCTTTTTCAGCCGATAAAATCATACCTTCAGAAATACCAAACTTCATTTTTCGTGGCGCAAGGTTGGTGACGCAGACCACAGTTTTGCCCACCAATTGTTCAGGGTTATAGAATTTGGCGATACCGCTAAACACATTACGCGTTTTCACATTGCCCTGCGCATCCGTTTCACCCACATCTAGGGTAAATTGCAGCAATTTATCTGCACCTTCTACGTTATTGCAGGCTAGTACTTTTGCTACCGTCATCGTGACTTTGGCGAAATCATCGATACCAATCAATGCGGTAGCATCAGTGGGTTGTTCGCTAGCGGTGGCTTTGGTTTTGCTCGCGTCCCCTTGCCCATTTGCGGCTTGATTGGCGATAGCAGGCTGTTTGTTTAAATCTTCTTTTGAGCTATCCACCATCGCAGCCACTTTATCTTTGTCAACACGCTGCATCAATGGGGTAAAGGCGTTGATGGTATGCCCAACCAATAACGCATGACGGCTATCAAAGTCTAGGCTGTCAACATTAAGAAAAATTCGTGCTTTTTCACACATCAATGGTAATACAGGGGCAAGATAAACCACCAATTGACGGAAGATATTAAGCGCGACGGTACACACCGCTTGTACTTCAGCTTGTTGACCGTCTACTTTGTTGAGTGCCCACGGTTTTTTGTCATCGATGTACTCATTGGCTTTGTCTGCGCACGCCATAATCAAACGCATGGCTTTGCTAAATTCGCGCGCTTCATAGGCTTTTGCAATTTCGTCACCTGCATCGATGATTTGTTGTACCAGTGCAGGCTCGGCAATTTCTAGTGCCAACTTGCCGCCATGATTTTTGTGGATAAAACCAGCACAGCGGCTAGCGATATTGACGACTTTACCCACCAAGTCTGAATTGACTTTTTGCATGAAGTCTTCAAGATCCAGATTGATATCTTCGACACTGGCTGATAATTTGCTAGCAAAGTAGTAACGCAAGTATTCAGGGTCAAGGTTTTGTAAGTAGGTATCGGCTTTGATAAAGGTGCCGCGAGATTTACTCATTTTCTCGCCATTGACAGTCAAGAAGCCATGCGCGTTGATGGCAGTGGGGGTTCTAAATCCTGCGCCTTCAAGCATCGCTGGCCAAAACAGCGCGTGGAAATACACAATATCTTTACCGATAAAGTGATAGACTTCGGTGTTGTTATGATTTTCTTTTGACCAATACTCATCAAAATTTAAGCCTAACTGCGCACCTTGTTGGTCACACAAGTTTTTGAAACTTGCCATATAACCGACAGGCGCATCCAGCCACACATAAAAATACTTGTCTGGTTCACTGGCTGGGGTGTTAGGGATTTTAAAGCCAAAATACGGCGCATCGCGGCTAATATCCCAGTTGGCAAGACCTGCATCAAACCATTCTTGTAATTTGTTGGCGATAGAGGTCTGCAGGCGACCTTCTTTACGCGTCCAATTTTGCAAAAATTCGCTAAAGTTTGGCAGGTTAAAGAAATAATGGATGGATGATTTTAAAATAGGCGTTGCACCTGAAAGCGTTGAGTAAGGATTTTTGAGTTCGGTGGCATTGTAGGTCGTGCCGCAGACTTCGCAGTTGTCGCCGTATTGGTCTTTTGCGCCGCATTTTGGGCATTCGCCTTTGACAAAACGGTCTGCCAAAAACAAGCCTTTTTCTGGGTCATACAGCTGTTCAACTGCTTTGTGCGAGATATGCCCGTTTTCATACAAGCGATTATAAATCAGCTGTGAGTAATGCTCATTCTCTGGGCTATGGGTTGAGTAGTAGTTGTCATAATCAATTAAAAATCCCGCAAAGTCTTTTTCATGCGAGGCTTTGACATCAGCAATAAAACTCTCAGGGCTAACACCTATCTCTTCAGCTTTCATCATGATAGCAGTGCCGTGGGCATCATCAGCGCAGACATAAGTGACCCGATGCCCCATCGCTTTCATGGCACGCACCCAAATGTCGGTTTGTATATGTTCAAGCAAATGTCCAAGATGAATAAAACCGTTAGCATACGGCAGGGCGCTAGTAACTAAAATTTTTCTCACAATACACCTGTTATTGATTTGTTTAAAAAAATGTCATTATTGCTGTATGATAGCTTAAATCGCATCATTTCCCAACCAATGGGCATCAATCAAACAAGAAAAATTACTTTTCACACAGATATGTTCAATCTGTCTCTGTGAAAATTGGCAATGAACCCCACTTAACAGGGGTTAAAATCGTTAAAATAACAACATTGGGGTAAGCAACTATCATGTTCAACTTTATCAAACCAAAAACCGTGGCTACAGTGGATGAGTCCACGCTTAATCAGTTATTTGATGAATATCACGTCAATCACCAGCCAATTCGCCAGTATGTCAAAGGGTTTAAACAGCAAGGTAATAGTCTGACATTGGATTTGCGCTTGCCCGATGACTGCAATCCTGAAAAAATCCATCATGATTTGAGCCAAAAGCTGCATATCCATGGGGTCAGTGAGGTGAATATGAATATTACCTTGTTTGACAGCACTACTGCACCAAAACCTACGACCAAAGGCAGTGGCTCAACCCTACCCAAAACCACCAATGCCATGCCACCTGTCACTCAGGCCGCGCCACAAAGTGACAAATTAGTCACAGAAACCCCTGAACCTGCGATTGCCAAAAAAGCCACTACCCAAGCAGAATTAACACCGCATCCACGCATCGAGCATATTATTGTGGTGGCTTCGGGTAAAGGCGGCGTTGGCAAATCGACTACGACAGTGAATATCGCCTTGGCGCTGCAAAAACTGGGCAAACGCGTGGGCGTGCTCGATGCAGATATCTATGGCCCGAGTATTCCAAGTATGCTTGGCGTGGCAGGTCAGCAGCCGCAGCTTGAGCATGAGCAGTTTGTACCGATTGCGGCGCAAGGTATGCCGATGCTATCCATCGGTAGCTTGTTGAGCGATGACACTACCCCGATTGCTTGGCGCGGTGCCAAAGCCACAGGCGCACTGATGCAACTTTACAACCAAACCAACTGGCCAAATCTTGATTATTTGGTGATTGATATGCCACCTGGAACGGGGGATATCCAGTTGACGCTTGCTCAGCGTATTCCTGTGACCGGTGCGGTGATTGTGACCACACCGCAGCATATCGCCTTGCTAGATGCGCAAAAAGGCATCGAGATGTTCCGCAAAACCCATATCCCTGTGCTCGGCGTGGTAGAAAATATGGCGCTGCATACTTGTAGTAGCTGTGGGCATACCGAAGCGATTTTTGGCGAAGGCGGCGGGGATAAAATGGCAGCACAGTATCAAGTGCCACTACTGGGGCAATTACCACTGGCAAAAGGCATCCGCGAGCAAGCCGATAAAGGAGAGCCGTCCGTCATTGCCAATCAAGGCGCAGGCGATGAATTTGCCGACTATTATCTCAATATCGCTAAAAATATCGAAGCCAATATCGCCAAATTTGCCAAACCACATGATAATAATCGGATTTTTTAGCGCGATTTGACAGTCAAAGAATATGTGTTAAATAAACCTGTTTGGGCAGCATACAAACAGGTTTTAACTAACATACATAAGACTCCGCTAGACCAATGATACTTTAGACGAATAATTTAGTTAAGTCCAAATTGCCAAAGTTTGCATCGGTTTTAAGATGATAAAACTGGTTGAATGTCGCTTGATAGCCACTACCCACATTGTCAAGCGTGACAGGCACACCGAGCGGAAAATTAATGCGTCTTGCCACGTGCCCAAAGGGAAAATCGGTGTAGATGGGTCGCCCTGTCGCTTGTTGGATGGTACGGATGACGGTATCAAAGGTGTAATCGCCATTGTAAGCATCACTGATGCCGCTAAAATTAAATTTGCCCAGCACAATCGCTTGCTGTTTTGCCACAATACCTGATAACACCAAGGTTTGTAACATACGCTCGATACGGTACGGCTGCTCACCGGTATCTTCCAAAAACAAAATCC